>DCIP01000059.1:0-5758 GCA_002317115.1 Candidatus Scybalocola fimicaballi | reverse complement strand
CCTGGGAATGTCATTCCATCAAACAAGTAATAAAACATAATCTCTCTATATTATCTTAAATATTTTCTAATAACCTCATGATCATCGAAGTGGTGCTTGACACCCTTGATATCCTGATAATCCTCATGTCCCTTTCCTGCGACGAGGATGATATCTCCCTTCTTAGCCATCTGGCAAGCTGTCTTGATTGCCTGCTCACGGTCGGCATTAACAATCACGTTCATCTGTTCCTCATCAGAAAGGCCAGCCAACATATCGTTGATGATATCCATAGGCTCTTCGTTTCTTGGATTGTCCGACGTGATGACTACTTTATCGCTGTTAGTGACAGCAGACTTCGCCATGATTGGTCGTTTACCCTTGTCACGGTTACCTCCACATCCACAAACTGTAATCAAGTCGGCATTCGAACCCTTGACCTCGTTGATTGTAGAGATCACATTCTCCAAAGCGTCTGGAGTATGAGCGTAGTCGACGATAGCGCAAACACCACTCTGCTCTCCACGGATAGTCTCGAATCTTCCGTTGACTGGAGTCATCTTGCTCAACGCCACCAAAGTAGCCTCTGGAGTGTTGCCAAGCAAAACACATGCTGAATAGACGGCAAGCAAGTTGGATGCGTTGAAGCGTCCCACAAATTGAGTCGAGACCTCTCTTCCGTCGATATTCAAAAGCATTCCGAAGAAACTGTCCTCCACAACCTTTGCCTTGAAATCAGCCATCGAGCGAATCGAATAACTCTTTCTCAACGCCTTGCTGTTCTGAATCATCACACTACCGTTGCGATCGTCGGCATTTGTAAGCGCGAACGCGTCGGCAGGAAGAGAATCAAAGAACGACTTCTTAGCCTTGATGTAGTTGTCGAAAGTCTTGTGGTAATCCAAATGATCACGAGTGATATTTGTGAAGATTCCTCCGACGAATTTCAAACCACCGATACGCTTCTGATCGGCAGCGTGAGAGCTGACCTCCATGAAAGCGTAAGTACATCCCGCGTCGACCATCTCAGAAAGAAGTCTCTGAAGAGAGATCGGATCAGGAGTAGTATGAGTGGCAGGCACTGCTTTGTCGTCGATATAATTGCAGACAGTTGAAAGCAAACCTACCTTATGGCCAAATTCACGGTGCATCTTGTAAAGTACAGTGGCGATTGTTGTCTTGCCATTTGTACCAGTCACACCGACAAGTTTCAATTTCGACGACGGGTTGCCATACCATGCGGAAGCCAAAAGGCCAAGAGCCTCAGCCGAATCCTTCACCTGGATATAAGCCACACCATCCTTCAAATCAGCCGGCATCTTCTGAAGCACGATAGCTGTCGCACCCTTCTCGATAGCAGAGTCGACATACTCGTGTCCGTCCATCGAATAGCCACAGACAGCGACGAACAAAGTGCCAGCCGACACCTGACGAGAATCCTGACAGATAGCAGAAATCTCTTTATCTGTATTGCCGATTGTCTTTACACAATCGACGCTATTTATCAAATCGTTTAACTTCATAAGCCAACTATTTTAGAGTAATTTTAATTGGAGTGCCTGGGCTTGCTGTCGAGCCGGGAGCAATTGATTGCTGCACCACAGTGCCGCGTCCGTGCATCTCCACTTTCAAACCTTTATTCTCAAGCAAATAGAGCGCGTCTTTTGCTCCGAGACCGATGACTTTAGGCACCGTGTACTTTCCGATTTTCATCTGAGACATACTCACGACACTATCGTTAGTGGTAGTCGACACCCAGTCGTCATCATCAAATTTGTTTTTCTTATGTCTGACGTTCAACTCGTTCAACAAGTAGTCGACATCAGCCTTATAACCTCCCTTGATCTCAGGAGCGAATCTTCCGTTGTCACACAATGCCGATTCACAGCTGACAGGAGTCATAGCATAGATACGTTCAGCAATCGTCTTGAATGCCTTGGCTGTAAGGCTACCGTGCAGGTAATAGCTGTCAGACTTCTGCCAGTTAACCACCATACAAGTGTAGCGAGGATTGTCGGCTGGGAAATAACCCACGAAAGATAGCTGGTAGTCTTTAGCCGTACCGTTAGCGTTATTGTAGTGCATACGGGCTGTCCCCGACTTGCCTGCCAACGCAAGGATGTCCGACTTAGCCCTTTTGCCAGTGCCCTGCTCTACCACACCCCTAAGCATATCCCTTACCTTGCCAAGTGTCTTGCTGGAGCATACCTTAGGGCAGATCTCCTCTACCGATTCCGTCTTCAGCACTGTTCCGTCTCGTCTGACCGATCTCACGAAGAGAGGTTTGATCATTTTTCCATTGTTGGCTATCGCGTTATAGAAAGTCAACGTATAGATTGGCGGAATCTGAACGCTATATCCGATCGCCATAGAAGTCAGATAAGTACCGTCGTTCTTCACTGTCGGATCGTCAAAATTTCTGATCACTGGGCGCACATCGTTTGGAATATCAAGCTCCATACGATCAGCAAGCTTCATGGAATAGAGTTTGTCGACAAACTTATCTTTCTTCTTACCGAAATACTCATTGACCGGTTTTGCGATACCGATATTGGAAGAGACGTGGAAAGCGTGAGCCAAAGAGATAGTGCCGAAACCACCTGAGCCATCAGCCTTCCAGTTGTGGTCGTGCATTCCCTTCTCTTTCCAGAATCCGTCGCCAGTCTCAATCTTATAAGAAGTGTCAATTTTAGCCTCTTCGAGCAAAGCAATTACAGAAGCCAACTTAAACACCGATCCCGGCTCTGAGTTCATACCGACAGCATAGTTTTTCGAGTCGATATATGAGGTTCCCCATTTAGTGAGGTTGGCAAAAGCCTTGATTTCACCCGTGTGGACATCCATCAGCATCGCGCAACCGCTGTCGGCAGCAGCCTCTGTCATCACATCACGTAGAGCCGAAGTCACAACGTCCTGCATACGCATATCGAGCGTCGAATAGACATCTGCACCGTCGACAGGATCAATATCGTTCTCCCAAGTAGGACGGCCACTTCCGTGAAACTCCTTTCTTGCCAAACCAGGAAGACCGCTCAAGTACTCGTCGTACATCTTCTCAAGACCGTTTCTTCCCTTATCCTTTTGCGGATCAAAGTTTCCGATAGTACGGGAGGCAAGGTTTCCGAATGTCTTCTTACGTTCAATCTGAGTCTCGACGTAAAGACCGGTCTTCTTTTTTGGCTCTCTCCAGAACGGGAACTTCTTAGCTCGTTTATAGTCGCTATGCGACACGAACTTAGCCTCAAAAACGAAAGCTCTTCTGCCCTTCTTCCTTGCATCAAGTGCCCTACTCTTGTAATAAGCGGGCTCATGAATATTGCCGTACAACTTTGCGACACAGATGCATAAAGAATCTATATTAGCATTAAAAAGATCGTTGTCGAACGACTCGCACTTGAAGTCCATCATAAGCTTATGTCTCTGCACCGAACTTACGATCAACTCACCGTCGCAAGAATAGATATTACCTCTATGAGGCTTGACTATTGTGCTATCCTGAAGGCGGTCAAGACGTTCAGAGACCTCTTTCCATCCCTTTCCCTCAGGGCCATACATCAAACTCACAGCTCTCCAGAGAATAAGCGCCACCATACATAAAGCAGCAATGCCAGGCAAAATCATTCCCCTGAGAATGCTTCTTTTCATTTCATCAAACTTCGCCATACCAGTTTACTTTTTAATCATAAATGGTGGTAAAGTAGACTCTGCGACGTCGACGCCACTTTCGGAAATCAAAACCTTGACATTACTTTGGCGGCTGATCTGCGACAATTCCGCGTTGACAGCCAAAGCGTCGTTTTTCTTATCCTGAAGTTCCAGTTTCAACTTTTTTATCTGGTTGAACTGTTTGTCGCACGCATAACGGTTTTCAATAATCGCGATACACAGCAAAACGACAAGTCCCATCAAATACATATTGTTTTTGACGAACTCCTCAGAAAACACGTATTTTGTTTTTCCCTGTATGGTTTTTATCAAATTACCTATTTCATTCATACTATTCGTCCTCCTCCTTTTCTGCGACACGTAATTTTGCGCTGCGGCTTCTTGGATTACGCTGTATCTCGTCAGCATCCGGAACAATCGGTTTTCCGTTTACCGGAGTCAGCGAGCGGATAGTATTACCATAGAAATCCTTCTCAATCTTTCCGTCGACGTTGCCTGTCTTGAAGAAATTCTTCACAAGACGGTCTTCAAGCGAGTGGTAAGTGAGGATAGCCACACGGCCACCGTCGCCAAGCACCTTAGGAAGTTGGGAAAGCATCTTTTTTAGAGTGCCCATCTCGTCGTTCACCTCGATACGGATAGCCTGGAAAAGTTTTGCAAGATCCTTCTTCTGGCTGTCCTTGCCGATAAGCGGCTCAAGGAGTTCAACGAGTTGGAAGATAGTAGTGAGCGGAGCCTTCTGGCGAGCCTTAACGATTGTCGAAGCCACCTTGCGGGCATTGTTCATCTCTCCATAAAGATAGAATATGTCGGCAAGACGCTGCTCGTCATACTCACTCAAAAGATTTTCAGCTGTGAATTTCGACTTACGGTTCATTCTCATGTCGAGAGGGCCGTCGAAGCGGAAAGAGAATCCACGTTCAGCCTCATCGAAATGGTGGAACGACACGCCAAGGTCGGCAAGCACACCGTCTACCTTCTCCACACCATAATAAGCAAGGAAGTTGCTCAAGTAGCAGAAGTTGGAACGGCAAAAAGTAAGTCTGTCATCATCAGGGATGTTAGCAATCGCGTCGACATCCTGATCGAAAGCGAAAAGTCGGCCATTTTTTCCAAGACGCGAGAGGATTTCTCGTGAGTGACCGCCTCCACCGAACGTCAGGTCGACATACACGCCATCACTCTTGATATCCAACCCCTCCATGCAAGGGATCAGTAGAGCCGGCGTATGATACACAATTTCATTTTCCATAACTATAGTTCTTTGTCGGTTATATCATAATTTGTTCAAGTGCAGCCTCAAGAGAAGCCTCATCCATCATAGAAGCCTCGTAGCGTTCTCTTGACCACAACTCAAGATTGTCTCCAACACCGGCGAACACCACATCAAGGTCGATACCAAGCTGCTCAAGATACTTCTTCTGAAGAAGGATACGTCCGTTAGAGTCGAGCTCAAGCTGCTCCGCCTTAGAAGTGTACGAACGGTAGATAGCCATGTGGTCTGCCTTCCATAGGTTGAGACGTGATTTTAGCTGCTCACACTTGTTAGTCCACTCAGAAAGTGGGAAGAGCTGTGCGAAACCTTCAGCAGTCACACGCAACACCAACGCTGTCTCCCCACTCTGCTCAAGCAGGCGGCGAAACTGAGCAGGGACGAATACTCTGCCCTTGCCATCAAGTTTAGCGTCTATGTTACCTAAAAACTGCATTCTATCTAAAATCTTAAGTTTTGGACTTCAAAATTACACAATAAATTTAAAATTTCCCCACTTTTCCCCACATTATACTTTCAAACTTGCATTCAACAGCATTTCAACAGGTTTTCAACAAGTTGTTAACAATGATACCATAGCAACTAAATACCTTATAAATTATTAATTTTAAGTCATTTAACAACAACTCCACCAAAACTAACAAAAAAGTGGGGCAAAATGGAGCAAGAAAATATCATTTTGGAGTATCAATAGAAAAAAAGGCTGTAAGCCTGACATATACCAGCCCAGGGTATAGCGAAGCGACACCCTGGGGGCAAAATGGAGCAAGAAAATATCATTTTGGAGCGTCAATAGAAAAAAGGCTGTAAGCCTGACATATACCAGCCCAGGGTATAGCG
>DCIP01000204.1:4111-4737 GCA_002317115.1 Candidatus Scybalocola fimicaballi | reverse complement strand
CTACCCTCAATCTGCTCACGATTAAATGATTTGATGACGGTGATGCTCTCCAAGATTGTCATGATACCGTGGCTCTTAGCCTCACGGAAATCCTTATGCTGAGTACGCCATCCCTTCAGTTTGCTTGCCTGCAAATAAGTGATATAGAAATAGATAGGCATAATCACAAGGGCGACGGTACCGACGTAGACATTCTGCTTGAACATCAAGAAAAGCGCAAGAACCGCACTACACAACAGCGGCAGGATATCAATAAAGAAATTCTGGACGATACGAGTGAGACTCTCCACACCCCTGTCGATACGAGTCTGCAGTTTTCCAGGCTCATTGCCTGTCTTAGTGAAGAAAGCAAGACGGTAAGTCAACACCTTCTCGATGACATGTTGGGCAAGATCTTGAGTGATGCAGATTCTAAGTTTTTGGCCGAAAAACTTCTGTCCGAACTGCACAAGAATGATCATCAACTCCTTACCAAGCAAGATTGATGAGATTAAAATCAAAATATTAACGCCATCAGCCAAACCCTTACCCTTAGTCACCAAATCATTGATAGAGTCGACAGTATAGTTTAGGACAATCGCGTTGACCTGGGCCATAAAGGAACCGACGAGCGTAAGCATCAACGT
>DCIP01000204.1:0-4044 GCA_002317115.1 Candidatus Scybalocola fimicaballi | reverse complement strand
GACATCTGTGATTAAATTATTCAAATTTTGTATGAAATATTTGTGAATATTAAACAGAAAACAGCGTTTTATATAAAATATTTCACGCTTGGAAAACTCACAAACTCGTTTGTTCAGGAAAACCCCAAACGGGGAAAACATTAACTATTGAAAACCCGTTCCAAAGTTTTCTTATGTTTCTTTTTCCGCGTTAGGTGTTTTCAAGACATTTTGATGTCTGTTTTCCGGTGCCACAACGAAGTTGTAATTTATCTGGCACGTTTTCTGTTAAAACATTAATAAACCTTATCTATTCAATAGAACATATACAATAATCAACGCCGCAATCAGGAACAACACATAAGAAGTCTTACTTGAATTAGTCTTCTCATACCCCTCCTTATCAATATATGTTTTTGATTTATAATGATTATCGTCTGCATCTTTATTCTTTTGCGAATAAGCATCCAATGATCGGTTATCCTGACGATCCTCATCTACACGACTATTATAGTCACTTCCATAATTGTCACGCCTATATGAATCCTGTTGAGAATAATCCTGAGTGGAATTATTCTGGCCGTAGTTAAAAGAGCCATAAGAATTCTGAGCCTCAACCTCAGGTTCAGATTCCTCATCCTCATCGTCGTCAGGCAATTGATAATTCAAATCAGCACGGATTTTAGAGACAGGTCTGATGGCACACAATACATCACGACAATCAGAAATATCGTCAAAATCAAGTTCACCATCAGTTTCTTTATCGATGTAGAATAGATTAGAATCATAATAACAGTCAGGATCAGCCTCAGAAGTCCACCAAGAACAACTGAAATCAAAACCTTCAAATTTGTTATATGAATATATTGGCAAAATCATTTCGTTGCCATTCGGACCGACGACGACGATCTGACCGTTTCTGACCTCAATGTCGCAGAATTTAGCGAGCTCTTTCCAATCAGTAAGAGAAGGCATACGCCAATCGCTGCCCCACAAAGAAGTGGCGGCATCATCAATTGGATCCAAGACAGTCTTATTGTCCTGTTCACAATACTTGGTATAATCACCCGACTGAGAAGTATATTTATGGTCTTCAGAATTCCACTCCGTATTTTCATCTCTGGGTACAGTCTCACCCCACATAAAGAAACTACCGAGCATACCGACACCGTCAGCGCCAATATCGTGAGAAGCCCATAGAGTTCCGGAAGGCAACCCCAAGTCTACATATTCATATCCATCGATTTTATTATATTCCATATAAGCAGATTTAAATAAGCAAAATTAAAGTATTTTAAAATGGATTAGCACCAATCTTCCAATTTAATATTAGGAATTCTTTCAAAATGCTTCCTATTATGAGTTACTATAATAAGATTATAAAACAAGGCAGTGCTTCCTATCAGGCAATCCATTGTATCAATTTTTTGACCTTTTAATTCCAATTCGGCTCTAATACATCCATATGTTTCAACAGATGGACCAACAGATAAAATCAAAAAATGATTTTTTACAAATTCAATTTCTTTCCTTTGGCGTTCATCTCCTCCCTTATACATTCCAACATATAGTTCTGCCAAAGTCAACTCACTCACAACACAATTACCAAATCCTATTTCCAAGATTTTTTCACGTACTCCATGTTGATTTTTGAACATAGAAATCAACACATTGGTATCTAATAAATACTTCATAGCTTACCAAGCTTCAACAGTTCGTGAATTATTTCTCATGGAATGAAGTTCTTCAGCGATGTCATTAGCGTCACGATCACCACCCCATGTAGTATCTAGTTCTTCGAAAGGATCAGATGACACAACATTTTTGTCAGAGACAGAAGATAATGTAACTGAAGTAACACCTTTAATCATCTGCAATGCTCTCTTAACCTCCGAAATCATAGAATCATCTTCTATAGTAACATCAAAATGAACACGATGAGGTGTTGAATAAACAACCGTCGGTTCATTTACCATTGAAGGATTATCAGTAGACTTGAAAGAATATTCCTTTTTCATATTTTCCTTTTTGTACTTATAATGTGAATTTATTCTGCAAATTAAATAAAATAACTGCGAAAAACAATATAATTAAGAATTATAACACTCAGATCTTATTTTCTCTTCGCCCAGATGATTCCCTCATAGACATCCACACCGTTGACTGTCTTCCATTCTGGTTCGATCTGAACAACCTTCTCTTTTAGGAATGAGAATGTGATTAGGAAGGCTTTCTTTAATCCTCTGACGTTAGCATACTCCGACACTTGATCCTCGCCTTTGCGTTCGTATTTGTTGCCATACCACAACTTTAGCTCAATCAAGAACTCTTCTCCCGCATAGTTGACCACAATATCCATTCGCTTATTGTCACGAGTCTGTGGCTCAACGTAATAATAGCCAGTACCGTTGATGATTGGTTTTAGGAAACAAAGGAATAGCAGGCGTCCCTGTCGCTCAACGAATTCGGCATCCTCGTCGCGATATTCCTCTTCCATCAAATCCTTGAAACGCTCGATGATATACTCCATATTGAGTTTGCCATCAAGAATATATTCGGATTTTGTTACGTTTACTTTACCTGAATTTTCACGCTGATAACGAATAGAAAAATATTCATGGAATATCTCCTCAAATATAGCATTATGAATTGCGACATGTCCGTCTACATTCTTGATATATGAATACATATCGGCAATCTTAAGAATCTCGTCAGCAAGATTATAGCTGTAGGTCTCTCCGTTGACAGAGATTGAATACATGAAATCTCTAAGTTCTTGGTTATTGCCAAGATTCTTTGAAATATCGTCAGCGAGCGTATTATCTCCCCTTATGATATACTTTGCAGCTTTGTTGATACCTTGGATTGTCCAATCTCCTTCCAATTCTTCATGAGTAAGGGAGCAAAGATAACTTACAAGCACAGGGTATCCAGATGTAAGCCGACGGATTTCATCTGCAATCAACTTGGTATCCATACCAGTGTGGTAATCAGACTCGTATTCATCAAGCATGCCTTTGATTCCTTCCGCACTCAATGTCATGTCGACGTTAAAACGGACTGCTATATTCCATGGCGAATTGTATTTTCTCTCCTCGTCGTTGCGAATCTTTAATTTAAGATTTTTGACGTCGTAAACACCGGCAAGAATAACAGAATAGAATGTGGAATCCATACCATTCTTGTCTCTATCAAGATATTTGTTGCGAAGCATACCTAAGAAATTCAAGAACAGTTGGTTGTCAGTACTTTTATCTACCTCATCAATTAAAACAACAACAGGCTTATCTGATTCTCCGCAAAAATTTGAAATCATTAAAGACAGTTCATCCAAACTATTAGGTGTAGGTAACGCATTCCATCTAAGCGAATCATCTTTTGAAGAAAGTTCCATAATTCTTGCAACCATCTTTTTGAATGTGTTGCAAAATGAACCTTCATTTGCATACAAAGATTCTCCAACACCCTCAAAACTAATCTGAATCATTAAGTATTCAGACTTTAGACGATCAAATAGGAAATTCATCGTCGTCGTCTTTCCAAACTGACGTGCACGGTTGATAGTGAAATAGAGCCCTTCATCTATCAAAGTCTCAATCTGCGCTAATTTGTCGTCAATATTAACCATATAATGACGCTCTGGATTGCAATTTCCTGTTGTGTTGAATCGTTTTGCCATGTCGTTCAGAAGATTTATGGATACAAAGATAATGAAAAGTTGAAAAAATCTAACATTACCATATAAACAAAAAAAGAGGTTGGATTTCTCCAACCTCTCTATATAACTTTCTGTTATTTACAGAATTAGAACCATCTTGTATAGCAGAAGTCCATCTTGTGAGCTAGCAAGCTGCTCTTAGGGAACATACGGAATGCGTACTTGTAAGTGTCTGCCTCCTCGATAACGATGTTCGACTTGTAGAACAACTTAGAACCCTCCTGCTTGTACATCTCCATCTCAACAACCTTGTAGATCTTATCGTGACCCTTCTCGTTCTTGTTAGAGATAACGATGTCAACGCCGATACCATTGTCGTTAAGATCCTTAACGTCAAGAACAACCTC
>DCIP01000052.1:2642-6678 GCA_002317115.1 Candidatus Scybalocola fimicaballi | reverse complement strand
GAAATGGCCTCGCTCTGTGCTGTGTTGAATGCGTCTGCGATCTCCTCCTCTTTCCATACAAGGCGGATACCCTTACCACCACCACCAGCACTTGCCTTAAGCATTACTGGAAGACCAATCTGTTTTGCTACCTTAACAGCCTCGTCAGCATCTTTCAATGCCTCCTGTGTTCCTGGTACTACTGGAACTCCTGCTGCGATCATTGTCTGGCGAGCCATGATTTTGTCTCCCATCTTGATCATAGCCTCTGCTGGAGCACCGATGAAGATGATACCTTCTTTCTTACAACGTTCTGAAAACTCAGCGTTCTCACTCAAGAATCCGTATCCTGGGTGAATTGCGTCTGCACCGAAACGCTTTGCTGCGTCAATAATCTTATCTATGCATAGATAGCTCTCTCTAGATGCCGCTGGACCTATACAGCAAGCTTCGTCTGCATAAAATACATGCTTCGATGTTCTGTCTGCCTCGGAATATACTGCAACTGTCTTGATGCCCATCTCTTTACAAGAGCGCATCACACGCATCGCTATCTCTCCTCTGTTGGCAACTAAAATCTTTTTAATCATATTTACGTCTTTTTCTGTATCTAAAGTCCACCGATAATGATGCACTTTAATTCCAAAAACGGTGCAAAGATAACAAATAAATCATATCGTGTATCGTTTTTCTATACAATCAAGCATTTTTTATGCAAAAATGTGCACAGTTTCGCTGCTTTTGTGCAATGTGGTTTGGGTGTGATTTGACTTTTATGTTTGATTATTAGCCTATTAACTGATTTTGCCGTTTTTTAACAAATCTAAGAAAATTTTAAACTTTTTTAAGATGGTTGCAATTTACAAATATTATAATTATCAACTAAATAAATATATTTGAAAATAATTTAATGGTTTTCTTGGTTTGCGTCGTTAAAAGCAATACCTTTGCGGCTGAAATAAAATAGATGGAAATCAAATCATGAAGACTAAAATCTTTTGTGCTGCAGCGACGTCGCTTTTGGCAGCAACAGAATTGATGGCTGGTGGTATTGTGAGTAATACGAACCAGCATGCGGCTTATCAGCGTAATTTTGCAAGAGAGGCTACTACTGAGATTGACGCTGCTTATTCCAACCCTGCTGGTTTGGCTTGGAAGAATGATGGTTGGGAGTTGGCTTTCTCTTATCAGGCTACTATTCAGGAACGTAACATTGAGAGCACTTCCCCTACATTCGCTATGAATGCTGATGGCGACGGTACGGCTACTCGCTCTTACAAGGGTGACATCATGGCTCCGTTCATCCCAAGCCTTCAGGCTGCGTATAAAAAGAATCGTTGGGCTTTCTACACTAATATAGCTGTCTCTGGTGGAGGCGGTTCTTGTAAGTTCAACGATGGTATGGCAAGCACTGAGATTCAGGTTTCTGCGCTTCCTTCTGTTGCCAACGCTGTTTTTGGTCGCCCAATGTTTAATCAGTACAGCGTTGAGAGCAAGATGGAGGGTTCTTCTTACCTTTTCTCAATGACTCTTGGTACGGCATTCCAACTTGATGAGCATGTTTCTTTAAGTGCAGGTATCCGTGGCAATTATGCTCTCAACCGTTATGAGGGTTATGTTAGAAACATTAAGGTGAACAATCCTTTGGCTCCAGGACAGATGGTCGCTCCTGCTGAGTTGGCTGCCGGAATGGTGCAGATGGGTATGGTCGACGCTCAGACTGCTGCTTCTGTTGGTGGTATGACAGCTGACAAAGAGATTGATTGCGAACAGTCTGGTTTTGGTGTTGCTCCAATCCTTGGTCTTGCTGTTAATTTCGACAGAGTTCGTTTCGGTGCTAAATATGAGTTCCGCACTAAGATTGAGATTGAAAACAAATCTGAGAAAGACGGTGGTATGCCAGCCTACGCTGATGGTCAGGTGCTTCGTAGCGATGTCCCTGCAATTCTTGCAACTGGTTTGGATATTGATGTCATCAAACCTCTTACTTTAGGTTTGTCGTACCGTCACTATTTTGATAATAGTGCTACAATCGACGCTTTCGAGAAGGAGTGGTATAATAAGTGCGACTACGCAGGCAAGGGCACTAATGATATCGCTGGAGCGTTGGAGTGGAGAATCAATGATAAGTGGACTGTCAGCGGAACTGCAATGCGTACTCTTTACGGTGTGGAGGATAGATTCCAGAGTGATCTAAACTTCTCTCTTGACTGTTGGAGTTTCGGTGGAGGATTCAAGTTTTCTCCACGTGAGAATATCGACATCAACGTCGCATACTTCGGTGTGAACTATGACGATGACTATACTAAGGTTTATGCTCCTGATATGGCAGCGAGAAATCCTGGCCGTACAGATGTCTACAACCGTAAAGCAAACAGTTTTGCTGCAGGAATCAATTTCCGTTTTGGAGGAGAGAAAAGTTCAGCTGCAGAGGTTGAGACTGTAGAATAAGAATCAACAAAGAAATTACAACCCTTTTTATCTTGCCGCAGATTGCATGTGATGTAGTCTGCGGCTTTTTTATTTGTTTATTGTAAAATAAAAGAGACGCCGCATTGAGGTGCAACGTCTCTATATATTTTTCAGAATCTGGCTTGATTATTCCCAAGATATATCAAAATAAGTATATTCTGAATCTTCGTCTTTAAAGATCATTTTTATTGGATGTTGATCTCCATCTATAATCCAATCTAAATTATATTCTTCTGTATCGGTAGTGTAATAAGAGTTTCCATCTTCGTCGTCATAACCATGAAGTATCGTTTCTATAACATGTACTGGAAGATTTTTAGGAGCAACTCCTAAATTTGAACTGATTGGATCTAAATCAAAATAATTTGATTGCATTACTGAAAGTTTCGCTGTATTTTTGATAGGTGTCGGATGCTCCGAATTTGTATATTTAAAAATTATTGGTTGGGTAGATTCTTGTTTCTCACTTTTATAATATTCTGTGATTTTTGAGACATTCCCATCCTCCCATTCAAATGACAATGCTCTTGTGCTATAGCCGTTGGTTCTTGTTTCGGAAATCAAATGACCTTTGTTGTCATATTTGTAAGTGTAGTAGTCCGAACCGTCTAAATCTTCATATTTTTTTGATGTTAGATTACCTTTAGAATCAAATGTATAGATACATGAGAAAGGTTCTCCATTGTATGTCCACTCCTCTGTCATCGTGTTGCCTTCGTATGTGTAACTGTGCTTTGTTATTCTCCCTGAATAAGTATCAGTAAATGCATATGAGATACATCTTCCTTTGTCATCGTACTCGTACACGTATATCGATTCATCAAGGTCACCTGGAAATTCGATTACTTTTGCTATCCTTTTTTGTGGAATAGACTGCTCGTTCTCATTATCATTCTCATCATCTTTGCTACAAGATGATACAAATCCTGCAATCAACGCAAGGATACCAAAAAAGTACAAAAACTTTTTCATTGAAATTAATTTTGGTTGCCACTACGACTCTTGTGGCGGATAAACAATAAATTCATAAGTGAGAGTCGTCATACTTATTGTTTGTGTTTTTGGACTAAACAAAAGCATTACACTTATGTTATTCTTGAATAAGATACTTTTAAAAGTTTTGCAAAGATAATTGATTCGTTTGAAAAAATCATGCACTCAGACAAAAAAAGGAGACGCAATTTCTTGCGTCTCCAATTATGCATTATGAATTCTGCATTACGAATTACATATTCATACCACCGTCTACCTGGATCACCTGACCTGATACATAGCTTGAAAGGTCAGAAGCAAGGAATGTTGCAACGTTTGCAATATCCTCTGGCTTTCCACCACGACGCAAAGGAATCTTCTTAACCCACTCCTCACGAACTTCGTCCTTCAAAGCAGCTGTCATAGCTGTCTCGATGAATCCTGGAGCGATAGCGTTAGCACGGATACCCTTTGATCCCATCTCCTGAGCAACACTCTTTGCCAATGCGATCATACCTGCCTTTGATGCAGAGTAGTTAGCCTGACCAGCGTTACCGTGTACACCTACTACAGATGCCATGTTGATGATTGAACCACCACGCTGACGCATCAT
>DCIP01000052.1:0-2568 GCA_002317115.1 Candidatus Scybalocola fimicaballi | reverse complement strand
GCATCCCACTGCTGCTCTGTCATTCTCAACATTAGACCGTCCTTTGTGATACCTGCGTTGTTAACCAAGATATCGATGTGGCCGAACTCGTTCTTGATAGCCTCAACTACTGTGTGAGTCTCCTCGAAGTTAGCGGCGTTAGAAGCGAATGCCTTAACCTTTACACCTAGTGCAGCGATTTCCTTCTCTGTCTGCTGTGCATCCTCGTTGATTGCCAAATCTGTGAATGCGATGTCAGCACCTTCGCTAGCGAACTTAAGTGCGATAGCCTTACCGATACCTCTTGCAGCTCCTGTGATAAGAGCTACTTTTCCTTCTAGTAACTTCATATTAATATAATTTGTTTTCCGCATTAAGATGTCAGTTTCACTTTGTAGAGTGTCCATTCGTCAAGACACGCACTCCGGTGCGTCTCCACGAGTCTGAATCTTAATCCATAATTTTTAGTTCTGTATTTATTTGATTCCTTCAATTCTGTTATTGAGTTATTGCTCTTTGATTCCTCCGTGACTCTATGTTTTTTAATTGTCGCTCGCCCTACGGGCTCACGAATGAGGGGAGGGGTTAGGGCGTTCCGCCCTTAACAATCCTCAACATTTATTGAGTGAATCTACGTTGTCTTCGTTAACGTTAACGTTAACGTCAACGTTATACAACATAAAGATAGTCGCAGTGGATAAGTGGCTTGTCTGCCTTCTTTCCGATCAACTCCGCAACCTCTTCGTTGGAATAGTCTACTTTGCCAAGAGCGATCTGCTCACCCGACTCTGATACGACTCTGATGATGTCTCCGCTTTCAAACTTACCGCTTACACTGATGACTCCCACTGATAGCACAGAGCATCTCTCGTCGGCAAGAATAGCTTTCTCTGCTCCCGCGTCGATCTTGATCTCACCTTTGCAGAATCCCTCGCTGTGTGCAATCCATTTCTTGACGCTGCTCACCTTCTCGTCTGGAAGGAAACGTGTGCAGATGATATCTTTTGTGTCGTCAAGTAGGTCAAGGATGATGTTGTCACGCTTTCCGTTGGCGATGATCACCTCAACTCCCTCGTCGGCTACCTTGCTCGCAATTCCCATTTTCGACTGCATTCCGCCACGTCCAAAACTTGATTTGCTTGTCTGCAAGTATTGCGACAAATCTCTCTTGCCTGGCAACACCTCACGGATCACCTGGCTTTCAGGATCTGCAGGATTGCCATTATAGATTCCGTCGATATTACTCAAGATGATAAGTGCCTGAGCGTCAATCATTGTAGCGACGAGACCAGAAAGTTCATCGTTATCAGTGAACATCAACTCAGTCAATGAGATTGTGTCGTTCTCGTTGACGATGGGAATCACACCGTTCTCTATCATCACCTGCATACAGTTGCGCTGGTTGAGATAGTGCTGGCGAGTATGGAAACTCTCTTTTGTTGTCAACACCTGTCCGCAAGTGATATCGTTGTCGCGGAAAAGCATGTAGTAGCGGTTGATGAGCTTTGCCTGTCCGATCGACGAGAAAAGCTGACGTTGGCTCACGGCATCCAGTTTGTCCACAAGAACCTTGTTTCTTCCTGCTGCCACAGCACCTGAACTGATCATCACAACCTCCACACCCTGCTTGTGCAACTCCGACACTTGGTCGACGATGGAAGACATACGAGTGACGTCCAATGTACCGTCTTTTTTAGTCAGCACATTAGAACCGATTTTGATAGCTATTCGTTTGAATTTCGACATCAGTTATCTTTACTTGTTTGCAAGAATACCCTGAATTACGGAATTTGTGAATCCGTTTTTCTCCATTGCGTTCAATCCCTTGATTGTCCAACCGCCAGGAGTAGTCACCTTGTCGATCTCAACTTCAGGGTTAGTCTTGTTCTGAAGAATCAACTGAGCTGCACCGATCATAGTCTGAGCCACAACCTCGTGAGCGATATCTGGGCGAACACCAAGTTCACAAGCTCCCTCTGCAGCTGCACGGATGAATCTAAGCACGTATGCGATACCGCATGAGCTTACAGATGTCATAGCACCCATCTGGCCCTCAGGAATGATGATAGCCTTGCCAAGGTGGTTGAAGATGTCAAGCACCACGTTCTCCTCCTCTTTAGTAGCGTCGAGAGAACAAACGAATGACATACTCTCCAATAGAGCGATTGCAGTGTTAGGCAATACTCGGAAGTAAGAAACATTCTTGCCGATGTATCCCTTAACTGTCTCAAGGCTAACGCCAGCAGCGATAGAGATCACCTTGTGCTGCTTCTCGTCGATAGCCGACTTGATGTCGTTGCAAACAGTCTCTACCAACCAAGGCTTAACTGCGATAAGCACGTAGTCAGCTCTCTTTACAGCCTCTTTGTTGTCTGATGTAGTGAAGATTTTGTTGTCAAGAGCGTAGAACGCATCTCTGTTAGCCTGCATAGGGTCGGAAATGAAAAGATCCTCAGCCTTGCACAATCCTGACTTATATAAACCTTTGGCGATGGCACCACCCATGTTGCCGGCGCCGATAAATGCTATTTTCATTTTTATGAAATTTTTTGCAAAGATACTAAACAATGTGGAATGCGAAATGCGAAA
>DCIP01000202.1 GCA_002317115.1 Candidatus Scybalocola fimicaballi | reverse complement strand
GTTTGTGAAGAAAGACTTACCTGATCCGGAAGAACCTAGGATAAACTTATTCTTGTTGTCAATAAGAGTCATCTTCATCGGATAGTTGCTAACGTCTACACATACAGGAATACCGAATTGTCTATCTGTAAGCATCAATCCGTTTCTATCCTCGTCACACAAATCCCTATAATTACTCTCATAATTGAGGAAACAACATGCCTGTGGCAATGTCATCAAAACCTTGAACTCCGAAGGATAGTAGGCAGAGCCTCCTGGTATTCCTGCCCAAAAGAGCTGGGGGGTACATCCCTCCACTTTCTTTGTGAACGCTCCTATATTAGCGAAAGCTGATGTTATCGCACCATCCCTATCCTGCATTCCTTTCTTATCCCTATAATCGCACCATGTGATCAGATTGTAAGAAAAAAAGACAGGATTGACACCATTGGCATGAATATCGTTAAGGAAATCCTCGTCAAAGACGGCATTGATGGTGTTTTCTCTGCTGATCGCTGACAGTGATGTTTTGCTTTTTATCTCCTTTTCCAGATTAGAGCATATTTTCTTTGTGTCCTCAACAAAGAAATACTGATTGTAGATATGATTGAAATCCAACCCCATGCACACGTCTGTCATCAATCCATTCGCAACCTCTGTAACATCAGTACTTAACTTGTCGTTAGTGACAGCAGGATAAACCTCATCACAATATTCCTTCAACTCCGTATTCGCATATACCGAAATCAGGTTATCCCCCACCATTGCCTTGTCTGTTCCAGCCGGCATGTGATAATCCTGTAAAATTTCATTTTCTCCAGTAAAGTTAAGGTTCATGTACTGATCTATAAGTCCGAAATGGTTTTTGTCTCCGAACAATTCTTCCTCAGTAAGCTCACGGATCTTCATTTCAGCGTTCTCTAGGATATGACTTAACTGAATAATATTTTCGTCAAATCTACGAACGCTTTCTTTGTTGTATGTCGCTGAATCCACATAGTTCTTACGGGTGATCAGACTGCTCATTATGTTGTTTCTGAAACTCTTATCAGCACATTTTACAATCTGCAAGATGCACCTGTGTTTCAGATATTTCTTTCCATTGAAATGTGCAGCGTGCCATCTGCGTAGGCAGAAAGCATCTGCTGGCGCTTCTTCCTTGTATGTTCCTTCAACGAACAAATCCATCTTATGCACAAGTGTGTTCGGAGGAAGACAGCCTATCGCCCTCGTCCATACGTTGTGTAAAGAGGTAAGTTCGCTTCCGCTCTTGGTAAAAATTGTAGGAAGTTCCACCTCAAATATTCTTGTGACGTCTCCATTCTTAGATACGAGATATTTGTTATCCGCATATTCCATGACTGGGAACGCTCTTTCTATCTGCTTTGTGTTAAGATTAAAATTCATCTTATTTATTTCTTGTGTACTCTAACAATATCCCTAGCTCTCTTTGCTGAGATTCTATGAGGAAGAGACCTCCTTCCCATCTTGATTGCAACTCCGTTTCGACCAAACTTAGTGTTCGCCCAATGGCACCCGAAGTATGTTACCGCACCTATTATTCCGGCTATAATGCCTCCAAGCAGTTTGCTTTCGAACTGGAATACGACATAGCCCAAAAAAGCCGCTACCATCCCAATCCCAAAATAACCGATGTATTGACTCTTTAAACCAAAGAAGTCGAGAGGTGCCCCGACTCCTTTGTTGATCTGATAGCCCATCTTATGCTGACAAGAAAACCTTCTGAATAATGATGATAGCAACAATAACAAACACAAGTCCACCGATCCATCCAGCAGCTGTCTTCGTTACGTCTGGATCTCCATTGGACCACTTGCTGTAAACATTGAATGCTCCGATGCAAGCCATGATAGCACATACTGCATACAACAATTTGACTGCACTGTCAAACATGTCTGTTACTGTTTTTGTAGCCTCGTCAAGTCCGGCTGTAATCTTACTACCGCCGTTGCTTTTCTGAGCAAAGGACATTACCACATTCATGCCCATTAGCGACATTGTAGTCGCAATTCTCTGAATCTTGTTCATTTTAATAAATTTTTACTGTTTTTTTTTATTTTATTCTTCTGGTTCCGGCTGTTCTGGAGTCTCCTCTGCCATATCTTCATCCTGCTTTTGAGATTCATCTTCTAAATCACTCAACAAATCTCTAGTCTGCTTCTGATATAGCTTAAAAAGTTCTCTAGCACCGCTGAAATCTCCACCGTCAAAATTACTTCCATTTTGCGACTTGTCGGTTGCATTCTCTTCTAAATCTATCAGCTTAGGACACACATTTGGCACATTTCCCAAATCGGAAGTGTCATTTTCTCCATTTTCCGTAACAAAACCTTCGACATCATCAAACACTCCACTTTCAACAGGTTGTGTTTTGATACAATCTTCATCAGAAACTTTAGCATAATTAGCCTCCATTTCATTGACTTCCGAGGTCTCTGTTGTCTCCGTGTTTTGAGGCAAGTCGTCATCATCATCTTCCTCCCTCTCTCTCTCATGCACTCTTTCCTTCTCCTCTTCCGAGCTGCTTTCTGACTCCAATTCTCTCTCCGTATCATCTTCTCCAGTCAGATACCCGTTATCAACCATAATTGTATCTACGTTATCGTAAGAGCTAGCTTCAAGAGCATTCAGCCTAGCTATTCTATTCTCTGTCGATAAATCAGAATCATCATCTTCATCAAGGCTTATTTCCTTTTTCTCCTTTGACTTTGGTTTGAATTTGAAGAACAAAATAACCACAACGACATAGAGTGCAAAGACAGCCAACGCTCTAGGAAGAAACCACGCAAATGTTATGCCAACAATAGTCAATACCTCCATTGTTATTCATCCTCCTTTTTTTTGTAGCCTTTCATCGCATCAAAATACTCCAGTATTTCCTCTCTCTGATCCTCCACAAATTGTGACAACAAAGAATAAATAACCCTAACTTTTGATGACTTATATCCAGCAGGAAGCACTTTCAGTATCTCGTCAATTTCACGAATCAAATCCTCCGGCAATTCAATAAGCAGCTTCTTCTTAGGAGCATCTTTCGGCATTTGTCCGTATAGGATTCTCACGTATGAATATTTGTCCTCTTTTTTATCCGTTCCCATTACTATTTATTTTTTCTTGACACTTACTCCCGTCTCCTTTTGAAATCTTGCCACATCATTACCATAAGACATTACGCTCTCTTTGTTCTTTTCAATAAAATCTTTTAGCAAAGATGTTACAATTTGACTTTTAGAAGATCTAACTCCAGAAGGTAACGTATCCAACATTTCTTCCAACTCTTCAATCAACTCCGACGGAATGGTGAATGTGTATTTTCGAATAGTCGAAGTTTTGCTTTCTCCGTTTCC
>DCIP01000015.1:18520-19946 GCA_002317115.1 Candidatus Scybalocola fimicaballi | reverse complement strand
TATACCGACAATTACGAATTACGAATTATGAATTACGAATTAGCAACGACGTCGATTATCGCCAACACATGTTTCCATGTCATTTCCACAGTAGAGATCTCAACCTTCTCTGCTGGAGAATGGTTGCCAATGATTGTTGGGCCGACGGAGATCATATCCAAGTTAGGATATTTCTCAATGATCAGTCCACACTCAAGTCCGGCGTGGATAGCGCCAACATTCGGAGTCACATTGAATAGTTTCTCGTATGTGTCGACGGCAATATTCTTGATTTTGGAATTGACATTTGGCTTCCAGCCTGGATAACCCTCGTCAGACTCAACTGTAGAGGCTCCGTTGGAAGCAAACGCATCGTAAACCGACTTTCTAATAATCTCTTTCTCTTCTGTGACGCTACTTCTCTGGCTTGTCTCGATAACGATCTCATCACCGATCATCTTCACTGAAGCCAAGTTTGTGCTTGTCTCCACCAAACCAGGAATATCCTCGCTCATCTTCTTTACTCCGTGAGGGCAAGCCAATAGAGCCTTAATCAACGATTTAGACGTTGCAGGAGCAAATACAGAATCAACTTTATCTGTTGTAGACAAATCAATGTCAAGAGTCTCGCCAACAAGTTCACTCTGCTTCTCTGCGATATACATATTAGTAATGACGCGGGCAGTCTCCTTGATCTTGTACTCCACACCGATAGTTGCGGACGCCTCTCTTGGGATAGCGTTGTGAAGATTACCACCGTCGATAGAAGCAATCACCACGTCGCCCTCAGCAGAAATTCTATTAATCAACTCAGCAAGGATCTTGATCGCGTTGCCACGTTTCTTATCAATATCCACACCTGAATGACCACCGACCAAACCGCTCACTTTAAGCGTCATGAAAAGGTAATCCTTGGCAGGTTTCTGAAGATTCTGCTTGTATTTTGCGACTGTGTTCACACCGCCAGCGCAACCGATGCAAAACTCACCCTGATCCTCAGAATCAAGGTTGACAAGCATCGACGATTTAATCCAATCCTCTTTCAAGACATGCGCGCCAAGAAGGCCAACCTCCTCGTCGACAGTGAAAAGACACTCGATTGGACCATGCTTGAACGAATTGTCAGCAAGGATAGCCATCTGATAAGCCACGCCAATACCGTCGTCGGCACCAAGAGTCGTACCCTTAGCCTTTACCCATTCACCATCAATATATGGCTGAATACCATCATTATCGAAATCAAAAGCGACGTCGGAATTTTTCTCGCACACCATATCAATATGCGACTGGAAAAGCAGGCTCTCGCATTTCTCGCATCCAGCCGACGCCGGTTTGCGAATCATCACATTGCCATACTCATCCACCAAAGTCTCCAGACCAAGTTTTTTTCCAAACTCCTGGAGGTGCTTGCTAAGCTTCGCCTCCTTGTGAGAAGGATGCGGAATGG
>DCIP01000015.1:0-18428 GCA_002317115.1 Candidatus Scybalocola fimicaballi | reverse complement strand
TTATTTTTTCTGATAACGAGCATTCAAATCGTTAGTCACGATATCAGTGATATTAAGAGTAGAATCAGCCCAAATCACAGTGTTGATTGCAGCTGAGTTGCTCAAAATCATCTTGTAACGCTTCTCCTTCTGATACTGGTCAAGCACAGAATTCAAGCTGTCACGAAGACGCTTGTTCATCTTCTCCTGCTCGTCAAGCATCTCATTAGTAAGCTTCTGGTTAAGATTCTGAAGATCCTTTTCCTGCTTCATAAGATCCTGCTCTTTAGCCATCATCTTCTGCTGAGCCTCCTGAATAGAAGCCTGAGTCAAGAATTTACCATTCTGGTAATCCTGCTGAAGCTGGGCAGCCTCCTGCTGATACTTAGCCATATCCTGCTGAAGCTTGTTCTGCTTGCTCTGCAAAGAGTTAGCGCTCTTCTCCTGCTTAGCCTTAAGCTGCGCTGTAAGCTCCTTAGCCAAAGTATAGTTCTGAAGAACAGTGTCAACGTCCATATAGACCAAATCGATAGTTTTGCCAGAAGCGACGGAAGGCTCAGCGTCTACATATTCCACTTCAACAGCTGTAGAATCGTTAGACTCGCTTGTTGCAGACTTCTTGTCGGCAGCCTTGTTGCAAGAGCAAAGGAAAGCCGCGCTTGCTATCACTGAAGATACCAATACAGGTTTTAAGAATTTCATTTTTAATACGTATTAATAATTTGCTTTCAAAGGTATAAAAAATAGGGGAAAAGAACAGAAAATGCACATTATAAATTTTGGGAAGGGGGGAAAGAAAGATGGATTATATTTTCAAATGAACTAAATTTCAAATTATTATTCATAGATTTGTATGGCATTGACAATAATGGCAATATATATCATGAAAAGAAAATTAACATTTGTAGTCGCTTCATTGCTGACATTTTTTGTTTCCTTGGCAAATGATTACGCAGTTTTAACTAATGGTTCTTTGCTTCAGCCTCAAAAAGAGGTTGTTGATGTAGAGATTAAGTCAGAGGTGTTGACAATTCGTCTCGCAGATGAAAACAGGGCATATGTGGATGTTGACTACACATTCTATAATCACGGAGATAAGACGGATATGACTGTGGCATTTGTAGCAAACCTACCAAGTGAAGGAATCACATCATACGAAAATTTATTTGACGGAAGTCCTTTTATTCATGACTTTGTGGTAGAAATGAACGGCAATTTGTTGCCTATAGAAACAGCAGCGACGGGAATATCGCGAGATTATGACCCAAAACTAATTACAGGGGACGGTTACTATTATGACGGCAAAGAGACTCAAATACAATACATCTACACTTTCCCTGCAACATTCGAGAAGGGAGAGAATAAAGTTCACCACACGTATTCCTATGATATTATCCATAGTGTATTTGCAATATGGAATATAGAATATGAGCTTTCTCCTGCTGCTAATTGGAAAAATCATAAGATAGGTAAGTTTACACTTAATATAGAATGCCCCAATACAGCAAAGCATTTTTATGTAAATTGTGAAGATTTATATCTTATTAACCCAATTTTCACAAAAGGTGTGGGAAAGTTTAGAAAGGATAGAAGAAAAGTTGAAATATCAATGCGAAATGCTGTTGCACAATGGACATTGTATGACTACAAACCGGAGAGTAGACTTGACATTTACTCTGTTTCGAACTTGGAAGATTATAAAGACGGAGATCTTGAAAATCATCCTTATGGCTATTCATATGATAGGGGGCCAAACTTCACTCCTACAACTGGTAATCTTTCTGGACATCCCAAAATTTTAAGAAACATTCCATATGCTCACAGAGGTTATATTTTCAAAACAAAGGATATGAAGAAGTGCTTCGAAAACCTTTGGTGGTACATCCCAGACTCTAACTATGTGCCTGATATGTCCCACTTCACAGAAAAGGAATTAATGTTCATTAACGGAACTTACACAGAAAAAAAATAGAGATAACAATTCACACTTTAAAGCATTCAACCGTATCCGGTTGTTGCATAATTTGCAGTACACCTGTCGGAGACGGAATAAAAAAGTTAGACTATTTGTCTACTCATCATAGTAGGTGTATGTTGTCATTTGAATATTTATCGGATTTTTGTACACTTTAGTCGATTTCCCTGATTTTACAATGCCTTCGATTCCATTTGATGTGCGTACTTCTTCGATTTCATTACCCACCTTATCATATTTAGTCAACGTGTAATAACGATCACTTTCTACACATTTGGATTCTACCAAATGATTGTCGGCATCATAATGATTCGTTTTTTGACAAACCATTTTCTCTCCATACCAATGTGTTTCCGATACGAGATTATGATGCTCATTATATTGATAATCTATTCTTGTCGCCCATATATATCTGTCATTCCTGCAGGCTTTGTCATGTACGACAGAGAGCAATTGTCCTTGTTCATTGTAAGTGTAGCGTGTGCAATTCTTCTCTTCGGATTTATAGTAAGAACATTTTGTCAGGATCCTGCCGTTCTTATCGAAGATTGTAACCGAGGTTAACGTATCAATATTGAGTTTGCCTTTCAGAGAGTCATCTTCCCTACCTGTAATCGTTATGTTAATCAAATTATTATCAACCTTTTTTTCTTCATAATGATCAATGGATATAAGAGTATCATTCCTATATTGTTCTCTATTTAATGGGTCTTGCTCTCCGTTTTTATATTTCCATATATATGTGGTTTGAATGCCATTGTCATTAAAGTATGTTGTTGTATCTATAATCTTTTCGTTCTTTTCATTGTATTTAAATTTACACTCGATTCTTGGGCAACAAGAATACCTTCTGAAGTAAGTGCGATTTCCTTTTTTGTCATAGCGTTCGATATTGTCAAGCTCTCCGTTTACAAATTCTTGTACGGTTTTTTCCCCATTCTTTCCATATTCGTATTTTTTGAAGGATATTTTGGTTGGCAATTTATTTTCTCCTGCATATATGCAGTCATTAGTGCTATGATATGTTAACACATTGCCCTTTGAATCGTATGTGTAAGTGTGTGTTCCACAACTGGTGGAATCAGACAACAACCTACCTTTCGTATCATATCTGTGATAGGAAGTGAGCTTTCCATTTTTATATTCCTCCGTCAGTTTTCCACGTTTGTCGTAAACTTTCTTTTTATGGGATATGACATTGAAGTATCTGTCCATCGAAATGATGGCTGTATCTCTTCCTTTTTTGTCGTAATAGACATATTCGTAGCTTTTTATTTTCTTGGATTTTTCTGATTCATAGGTAATTGTTCTGTAATTTTCCCCTTTTGAATTGTATAGACCAATGCCATTAGAACGGTGCACTTCTAATATTTTGCCATCATTCGAATAGATTCTACGAAAATCACCTGAAGGGAATCCGCCATGACCTTCAACCAATTCTAATTTTCCATTGATGAGTTCGTACCTCTGGTATGCAGAACTACCAGTTGAGCGATTCTCGTAATCCATTAACAAACATCTGTGATTTTTATCAAAATGGTTAAATAAAATAGTCACTGTATCTATCTTCTCATTGCCGAGAGTGTCCAAGTATTTGCGGATTTTTACCTCATATACTGTTTTGACATTTCCTTTATAGTGGTATCTTCGAAAAGTTCCATTGGTCAACATACATGATTCACAGGCAAACACGTAGGACGTTCCAAACAAGATAAGTATAAGAATCAATAAAATGTTTTTCATAATAAAAAGATTGTCGTTTCACACTAATAAAATCCAAATATATTGCATTTTTCATTAGTAGAGACGTTGTGCACAACGTCTCTACTAATTTTTTTCAAAAAAAATCCATTTTTCTGCATCAACTTTCAATTTTTTTATATTTTTGCGTCGTATAACAATTAATACTAGACGCCTATTGATAGAACATATACTCGATAAATAAGTTTCACTTGCCGATAGCAATACCGGTGTAAATTTTGTAGTATATGATTCGAAAATCAGATTTAACAGCTGACAAAGAGTTGCAGTTGGCCCAGTGTAAAGCTGAGGTCTACGCTTACATTATGCAACTTACTCACGATTCCGAACTTGCTGATGATATCTTTCAGGAGGTTTCTATCCGTGTGCTTACAAAAATCCGTAAGGGGGAATATCAGGACAATGGCAAATTTGCCGGATGGGTTAAGACTATCGCACATAATATGGTGATAGACTATATGCGTTCGTCTAAAAACGATTGCGTCTACTCGGATGATCTTATCAATGAAGACGCTGCTCTGGACGATTGCGAGGAGGATATGATTGTAAAAGAGCAAATTAAGGAGACGTTGCACAAGTTAGTCGACAAACTGCCTGAGCCCCAAACTGAGATCATCAAGATGCACTATTTTGAAGATTTGAGTTTCAACGAGATCGCTGAAAAGAAAAAAATCAGCATCAACACTGCTCTTGGCCGCGCAAGATACGCGTTGATCAACCTTCGTGAGATGATCAAGGAGAACAATATTATTTTATATGCGTAAATAGTCGTTTTCCTAATCAAAACCAAAACTAAATGTTTAACTATAAAATTGAATGCCTATGAGAGAACGTATACTCAGATAATTTTTGATGTTATTGTAATACTTCATTTATATACGCTCGCCCTACGGGCTCGCGTGGTTTCAGGGCAAGGACGTTCCGTCCTTTGCAATCCTCATTCTATACAACCGCCTAATCCAATATTTACTCATATTTTTTAGATATTTTATCCAACCTTATTGTTCTCAAATCTTAAATTTTAACTTTTAATTTTCAACTATATATATAAATCGCTACATTTGCATATTATTTTGAATTATTATGTCATATTGTAGAGTAATATTAAAAAACGGAAAGGAAGAGGCTATATTCAGATTCCATCCGTGGGTGTTTTCAGGAGCAATCGCAAAGATTGAAGGAAATCCTAAAGAGGGCGACGTGGTGAAAGTTTTCACTTCAAAAGGTGACTTCTGCGCTATCGGCCACTATCAGATCGGCAGTATCGCCGTAAGAATCTTCTCTTTCAAGGAGGAGGAGCCAACAGCTAAATTCTGGAATACAAAACTTAACGAGGCTTACCAGATGCGTAAAGCAATCGGTATCGCCGGACGTCCTGATAATAATACTTACCGTCTTATTCATGGTGAAGGCGACGGTATTCCTGGATGCGTCATCGACATCTATGGTAAGACTGCCGTTATGCAGGCTCACTCTGTAGGCATCCACAACATCAAGGACCTTCTTGCTAAGGAGCTTATCAAGGTGATGGGCGGACAAATTGAAAATGTCTACTACAAATCAGAGACAACGTTGCCTTACAAGGCTGATGCAGATAAGGAGGACGGTTATCTTATCGGTAGTGCCAACGAAGCTGATTTCGTTGCCATCGAAAACGGTTTGAAATTCAAGGCAGACTGGCTAAAGGGACAGAAGACAGGTTTCTTCGTTGACCAGCGTGACAACCGTGCTCTACTTGAGCGTTATTCAAAGGATAAGGATGTGCTAAACATGTTCTGCTACACAGGTGGATTCTCATTCTACGCTATGCGTGGTGGTGCGAAGAGCGTCACTTCCGTCGACTCGTCTGCAAAGGCAATCGAATTGACAAAGGAGAATGTGGAATTGAACTTTCCTGGCGACACTCGTCACAAAGCAGAAGCAACAGACGCATTCAAATTCCTTGACGATATGAAGGACGGTGAGTATGATCTAATCATCCTTGATCCACCAGCATTTGCAAAGCACAGAGACGTGTTGAAACGTGCGTTGGCTGGATATAAGAAGTTGAATGCCAAGGCTTTCGAGAAAATCAGAAAAGGTGGAATCCTATTCACATTCTCTTGTTCACAGGCAGTAAACAAGGAGCAGTTCCGTCTTGCAGTGTTCTCTGCTGCAGCCATGACAGGACGTAATGTGAGAATTCTTCACCAGCTTACTCAGCCTTCCGACCACCCAGTCAACATCTATCACCCAGAGGGCGAATATTTGAAAGGCTTAGTGCTTTATGTAGAATAAAACCAGCAATGGCTTAATATCATGACATACACTACTTTATTTTTTATCATCGTCGCATTCATCGTTGTGGAGACAGCGTGGGAGAAATACCTCGACCATCGCAACCGAATCGCGTCGACTCAGCCACTACCCAAAGAAGTGGAAGGTCTTTACAGTGAGGAGGCTTACCGCAAGCAGCAGGAGTATTTCGCCGCAAACAATAAGTTTGGCAATTTCACTGATGTCGTATCGCTTGCTGTGACTTTGCTCTTACTTTTCACCTTCGCATTCAAGTATATCGACGACTTTGCAAGAAGCTTTGAACTATCTGAGCCATGGACAGCTGCGATTTTCGTAGTTTTAACTAACTTGATTTCCGACGTCATCTCAATCCCGATGTCGGCATACAAGAATTTCGTGATTGAGGAGAAATTCGGATTCAATAAAATGACAGTCGGCACATTCATCGGCGACACAATCAAGAACATGTTGATTTCCATGGTTTTGATGACGGTGGTGGTAGCAGCATTGGCATACGTCTACCAGTGGATTGGAGTGAATTATTGGATTATCGGTTCGGCAATCTTGGCAGGAATCATGATTTTCTTCATGATGTTTTACACTTCAATCATTGTTCCGCTTTTCAACAAAATGACGCCACTTGAAGATGGTTCACTACGCACAGCCATTGAAGAGTTTAGCAAGAAGACCGGTTTTGAGATTTCTGACATCTACATCATCGACGGAAGCAAACGAAGCTCAAAAGCCAACGCCTTCTTCTCAGGTTTGGGTTCAAGAAAGAGAATTTGCCTTTACGATACATTAAAAGATAAGATGACAGACGACGAGATTGTAGCTGTATTGGCTCACGAAATCGGACATCAGAAGTGCAAGCACACAACTAAACAGTTGATTCTTGGCATCTTAAACATGGTGTTCATTTTATTCTTGTCATCACTATTCTTGGGTGATCCAGAGACAGGCAACGCTGATTTGGCAGCCGTATTTGGAAGTGAGACTCCATCTTTCCATTTGAGCCTTTACGCATTCATGTTATTGATGTCGCCAATCTCAACATTGGTAGGCTGGCTTGTCAACAATTTGACTCGCAAGTACGAATACGAGGCTGACGCATTTGCCAAGAAGCATGGCAAGGGTGAGGAATTGGTGACTGCATTGAAGAAATTGTCGGCAGACTCACTTTCCAACCTTACTCCAGACTCATTATACGTGAGCTATCACTACTCTCACCCGACTTTGGTGCAGAGAATAAAGGCTATTTTTAAAGTTGAGAGATTAGAGCTGAGAGCTTAGAGTTGTAAAAGGGATAATTTTTATATAACAAGAAACAAATGTCAGAGAATATTGACAATCTAATAGATAAATTTTACGCAGAAGTTGAAGAGTCGGTTTCTATCGCAAAAAAGAAACTTGACGAGGCAATAGCCATTAAAGAGACTGATGTAGAGTTGCTTGAAACAATCATGCAACCAATCGTGGAGACACTCACTTACGAAGATATGGACAGTGAGGAAGTCTACAAGAAATACATCGACTATATTGGCGAAATATCATGGCCAGCCAAACGAGCAGCACAAATCCGTTTGGAGACCATCTGTGGCTATAAACACCACATCACCATCGCAGCTTTACTTGTGGCCGAAGACCATTTCGGAAATAAAGTGCCATGTGATTTCTTCCATTTCGCAAAGCAGAGTGATAATTGGATCAACAAGACAACTGGTATCCTCTCTTGTATTTCTCGCAACACAGAGAAGCCAAACTACAAGGAGATAGTAAAAAAACTCGCTGAGAAGGTAAATACTGTAAAGAATCTCGACGACGATAAGATGGACCGTCTTTGCAAGATCACTGACGATTATCCGTCGGATGAGATGCATGATCTAAGCTCAGTAGACGCCAAAGATATCGAGGATGCTTTGGAAGTGTTGGATAAAGCGTTGGCAGAGACAGATTTGATGAAACGTAAGAAGATACTTAACGAAAGCGTCATCGCATTGAACGTCAGACTATCTATGCTTGATTTTGAGCGCACATCAGCTGTGATTGACGGCGAAAACGAAGAGTTTGAGATATTGTGTAAAGAATGACGTTAACGCTAACGTTGACGTTGACAAAACGTAATGCAGGAAATGTTCACGTCTGAGATAAAAGAATACGAGGAGGCAAGACGTTAAAGACCACCAGTCAGCATCGATCAAACAGATGTTTATGAATTTTGTATTCTAAAATAAAAGAGACGTGGATATCCACGTCTCTAATTTTTAATCTTTATTCAGAATCACAAGCGCTGCTATACATCCTGGAATCCATCCCAAACACGTTAAAATAAACGTAATGAGAATATTTCCACAACCACGATCGTATACGGCCAATGGTGGGAATATTATGCAAAGTAATACTCTAAATATACTCATAATCAATACTTAATTAGAATCGACCTCTAAACTCTAAGCTCTAACCCAAACCTTATCTATCTGGCAGATATACAATTTATGGTAGTCGCCATTCTTAAACCATTTCTCCACCATCTCCTTGTCAAGGAAACAAGCCTCCTCCAAATTCTGAGCGTACATCTTTGTGCATTCCATCACCAACGAAGCCTCCTTGAAAGTCATATTGCCAGCCTCAGTAGAGATTGCAGTCAAACCAGCCTCTTTCACCTTGTCGCAATCACGACCTGATTTAGATCCACAGATCTGCAATGCTTTACGATAATCCTCGCTGAAGAAAGAAAGAGTAAGTGTAGGATTCTTCTCGGCAAACTCAAATGTGTAGCGGCTTGGACGGATTGCAAAAATTGCCACGTTTTTACCGCAGAACACACCCATTCCACCCCAACTTGCAGTCATAGTGTTGAATTTGGATTTGTCTCCTGATGTGATTAGAAACCACTCGTCGCCAATCTTCTTGATCAAATTGCCGCCAATCTCCTTTGCGTCTATCTCTTTGTAATTTTCCATTGTCGTAATATTTTAGATTCAAAAATACGCATAATTGGCTAAAAAACATATATATTTGTAGAAAAATGCGTCAAAAACAATGTCTACCAGATACCTTGTCGGAGAAAATGTAAAATTGAGGACTGTGGAGGTTGCCGACGTCGATTTCCTATGTGAAATTGAGAACGACAGCCAGAATTGGTCTGTGTCGGACACTTTGGCTCCATATTCCCGCACTACGATGGAGGAATACATACAGAGTGAATCACTCGGTATCTGGGCTAACGGTCAGCAACGTTTTATCATTGAGAATCAGGAGAAAAACATCGTCGGAGCAGTCGATATCTACGATGTGGACATATTCTCACACAAAGCCGCAATAGGAATTGTGATCAAAGAGGAATGCCGACGGAATGGCTACGGACGCGAAGCATTGCGTCTACTTTGCGATTATTGCTTCTCCCATCTTGATTTCCAAATGCTTTACGCATACGTGGAAACGGGAAACGAGCCATCTGTTTCTCTGATGAAATCGGCTGGTTTTGAGATCACAGCCACATTGAAAAATTGGCGACGCATAGGAAGAGAATACAAGGATGTGTATGTATTCCAAAAGATAAGGTAATATTTGAGTATGGACAGAAACGAAAAAAACAGAATATCATATTATATTGCATGCATTGGTGCTTTCGCTGAAAAATTTTCAATCAGCAATGCCTTTGCATATAATTATCTTTTGAAATACAAAGGATTAGCCTTCATTTACGATTGCTATGAATCAGAACATACGCTTTCTATTGAAGACGCAGTTGACGATATGTTTCAAATTTGCAAACGAAACGGAGGGCCTTTATCATGAAGCTATATCATGGTTCAAATATTGAAATTGAAACCATAGACCTTAAGCGTAGTAAACGAGGAAAGGATTTTGGTAAGGGTTTCTATACAAGTGCTGATTATAATCAAGCGGCAGAGTTCACAGCAAATGTTATAAGAAGGGATGGAAAAGGTGTGCCAACTGTAACATCATTTGAATTCAACGAATCAGCAATTTCAAAATTAAATGTCTTGAAATTTGAAGGTTATTCAAAAGAATGGGCAGAATTTGTTCTTGCTAACCGTCAAAACAAAACAGACATCCCTATTCATTCTTACGATATCGTGATAGGACCAATTGCAGATGATAGTGTTGGTGTTCAAATCCGTCGTCTTATGAGAGGATATATATCTATTGATACCTTTCTTGAGGAAATAAAATATTGTAAAATGACAATTCAATACTTCTTTGGAACTGAAGAAGCTATAAAATACTTAACAAAAATATGACAAAAGAAGATAGACAATTCCTAATAGAAACTCTTTGTGAAGATCTAGTGCCAATGATAATGGAAGAATATCATCTTAGTTCAATAGAAGCATTGGATAAGTTATATAAATCTCAAACATTTGCTAAGATAGAAGATCCACAAACAACTCTTTATTATCAAAGTGCTGTCTATAATTTTGATATATTAAAAGAAGAATTTGATTCTTCACATTAGAGATAATTTTTACATAACTCACTAATAGATAGGCAACATAAAATATTAACTTTTAACTATCAATGATTTGAAGCAGCAAGTTTTTGTGGTGGTCGAAGGCGATTACCAACCAGATACAGCGATAGAGATGGCAAAAAAATTGTCGGACACATACTCGAAAGAGATATGTCTGCTCTCTATTGCCAATAGCGAATCAAACGTGGATATTTGCCAAAAGCATTTAGATGCGTATAAAGCAAAATTGACTGAGAAATCCATCAATGCCGACACTACCGTCATTGAAAGTGAGTCTGAATTCACATCCACAATTGAAGCTGCTGAGGCATCAATGCTCGTGTTTGAAATCACACCAAAATCCAGCATTCGCAAGATGTTGAAGATCTGCAGAGAGCTCCGCACACCATATTTCTTCTGTAAACCAGGTCAGAAGATTGCTTTTGACAAAATCCTTGTGCCCGTCAACTATTTGATCGAAGAGCGTGAAAAAGGACCGTTTTCATCAAGTTTTGGACGTTTCTTCAAATCCAAGATCATGCTAATGACAGCCAAAGACTACGGTTCAAAAGCCAAGGAGACGACGGAGGCCATCGCTACTCTACTCGACCACGCAGGAGTGGAACATTCACGTGTCGAAGCCACTAAAGATAGTTTCAAAATCGAGTTTGAGGCAGTGGAAAAATCCGCTGAATTGGAAGCAGACTTGTTAATATGCAGTGCATCACGCGATTACGGTTTGGATGATATCGTGTTCGGACCGAAAGAACAAAAAGTATTGAAAAAAAGCAATATACCAGTAATGTTAATCAATCCAAGAGGTGATCTGTATTCACTTTGCGGATAAAAAAGTACAAAAAATGAGAAGTGAAAACATCCTGTTTCTAGACATTGAAACAGTGCCAATGGCATCAAAACTTGAGGAGATTCCAGAAGATCTACGTCACCTTTTCATCGAGAAAGTGACAAAAACAGAGGAAGATCTTACAGAAGAAGAGATTAACCAACGAGGCGGACTATACGCAGAATTCGGAAAGATTGTCTGCATCTCCGTCGGCTTGCTACATTTGAAAGATGGCAAACGTCATCTTCGCATCAAATCATTCTATTCCGACGACGAAAAAGAACTTTTGATGGGATTTGCAGGTATCGTCAACCAGACATCTGCTTTCGTTCACGGTGATTTGGCTCTTTGCGGACACAATTCAAAATCATTCGACTTGCCATTCATTGCCAGACGAATGATAATCAACAACATTCCATTACCAGTTGAACTTCAGACAGCAGGTAAGAAACCATGGGAGATGAAGTGGATTGACACTATGGAATTGTGGAGATGTGGCGACACAAGACATTCAGTCCAGCTTAAATTGCTTTGTGCATTGTTTGGCATCACAACACCAAAGGACGATATCGACGGAAGCCAGGTGGCGGAAGTCTACTACAAAGAGAAGAATCTCGACAGAATCGCATTCTACTGCGAAAAAGATGTACGCGCCACAACACAGGTTTATCTAAGAATCGTCGGAGAAGACATTTTACCTGATGAAAACGTATATTCAACAACATTCAACCCAGACGGTACACGTATAGAAAACAATGGCAACGAAAATAAATAAGACAAACGCGGCTCGTATTCTCGACCGCAATAAAGTGAAATACGACCTTATCCCCTACGAAGTGGATGAGAACGATTTGAGTGCACAACATATTGTGGCTCAACTCGGCGAGGATATCAACTGCGTCTTCAAGACACTTGTGCTTAAAGGAGACAAGACAGGACACTTCGTCTGCGTCATTCCGGGAGACAAGACAGTTGATTTGAAAAAAGCGGCAAAAGTGTCGGGCAATAAGAACTGTGATTTGATTCCGATGAAGGAGCTGCTACCCACAACCGGTTACATACGTGGTGGTTGCTGCCCACTTGGAATGAAGAAACCCTTCCCTACATTCTTCCACAAAACAGTGACAGACCACGAATACGTCTATGTTTCTGCAGGAGTACGTGGATTACAAATCAAATGCGCACCTAATGATTTGGTAGCGACGGTGGGAGCCAAAATTGAAGATATAATCGTAGAGGAATAAAGGCATAAGCCACATTTTTATTTCCTATCTTAATAAAAAATTAGAGGGTGTATCAGATTTGATACACCCTCTATATTTTCGATTAGTTTATTATCGATAAGCAGGATTAGTACTTGATTGCTTTCAACTTACCTCCGTCTACTGCATAAACAGTATTTGAATTGAAGTCAATCTCATAAACAACATTCTTATCGTCGCTCAAACGGAATGTCTTAACTTCCTTACCTGTATTCTGGTCTACAACAGCCAACTGAACCAACTCTTCTCCGTTGACTTTCTCTGATGTCAAGAATACAGAAAGATCCTCACTTGCTTTAACTGCCTTCTTAGCCTTCTCGTTATCCTTTAGCTTGTGACGTAGATCGCTTTGAGCCTTAGAAGCACGAGCTGCTTGATCAGCCTCTGCAGCAGAACAGAATACTCCACCCTCTGCCACTACGTTTCCATTAGCATCAGTAACAGTAACCTTTGTGCTCTTGATTCCATTGTATATAGATGCTGCAAGTAGAGCTGCATTAGCACCACGACCAGTCTTCAACTGAGGATATACCTTCTGAGCTGTCACATTCTTGTTCTTGTCGATCATGACATACTCCTTAGCTCCGTAGATGAAGTAACCGTTGTCTGAAACCTTAAGTCCTGAGATTGTTGAAGCATCGTCAACCTTTGTTACAACTGCTGGCAACTTAGCATCACCATCTGGATCGATGACGTAAACTTTCTTTCCGCTCAATGCTACGATCTTGTTTGTTGCATGGTCAAAAGCGACACGGTCTGTAGGATCAAGATTTAGCTTGAACTTACGCTTGTTTGTCTCCTTATCGTAAACCACCAAACGGTTGTTAGTTAGGATGATGAATGTATTGTTATACTGTTTCTCAACCTGTGGTGACTTAGCTTCATCTACATCCTCAAGTTCGATTGGCTTCTTCCAAACCTTCTCACCTGTTGACTTGTTAACCATCTGGATCTTGTTACCGTAGCTGATACGAACACCTTCTTTTGTTAGCTCTGCATTCTTAAAGAAAGGTGCTGTAAAATTCTTCTTCCACTTCTTATTACCTGCCTTGATATCAATGATGTTTACATCAACATCAGAAGCGATGATTGCCTGAGTGTTGTCAATCTGGATAAGGTCAGCGAATGGAGCTGAAAGTTTCATAGGCTGAGCCCAAACATCCTTACCTGTCTTAGCATCTACCAAGTGAACCTTCTTCATACCGCTCTCGATTGAGAAGATATACTTGTTAGTATTGTCGATCAAATACAACTCTGGCTTTGATAGGTTCTCCCACTTCTTATTACCTGTCTTTGCGTCAAGAAGGTATAGGAACTGGTCAAAACCATAAATGACATTACCGTCAGCAGAAATACCAGGTCTGCACTGAGCCATCTTCTTATCAAGAAGTAGGTTAGCTGCGATAGCCTTCTTTGGTTTTGGCAACGGCATCTTCCAAAGAACCTTGTTAGACTCAATATCAATTGCGTGAAGTGACACATTCTTATCTGTACCGTCGATACGAACAAGCGCAATGTTCAACTCTGGGATGATATCGCTTGCCTGAATCTCACGAACACCGTCGATAATAGTCTCACCAGTTACGACGTCGATAACCTTGTCTCCAACAAAAACAAACTGAGTCCATTCAACCTCCTGGTAAACTTCCTTCTCAAACTTGTTCATCATGCTTGCCTCATTGCTGTTTCCAGTCAACGCTGCAACCTTTGCTGCCTTCTTCAAGTTCTCGTTTCCTTTTGCCTTCTGAACTGTCCATGCAGTTGCACTCTTCTCTGCGTCGACACCGACGAAATTATCACTCATCTCTACAATTGGAGTCTGTGTGAATCCGTTGAAGAAGATTCGTTCTGCCTTACCATTTACGGGTGCTTCCCATGCTACTGTCTGAGCATGTGCAAGAGCTGCCAAAGCCAACACTGTGGCTGTAAAAATTCCTCTCATTGTTATTTCGCTTTAATTTAGTTTTGATACAAATATAAGATAAAAGGCAAACACCATCACCGCTTTTTTCTCTATTTAACATTCAATTTTAGTTTTTTTAACGGTATACAAAAATAGGGTTATTCTATTTTTTCAACATCATATTCTAAATATAGTAATTATCATCCAGTTCCAAGCCATTGACTATCAATAAACAATAAATTTCATCTACCATATTTGTTACAAATATCCCCCATCAAAATACTAATACCACCCTAACAATATACTCATTTTCATCGTTTTTTCAGATATAATCACGAATTTTGCACTATACGAAATCAACACACATTATCAAACTAATCGGGCAATACACATTGTAAAGCCTTACTTAAAATTAATTGCGTATGAGACTAAAAACTTTACTATTTACGACATTGTTCTGGCTGTCGGCTTTTGTAGCCAATGCTCAGCTTTCAGAATACGACGCTAATGCTCCTCTTGGTTTTGGTGCTGCCACAACAGGAGGTGCAGGTGGTTCAAGTGTGACTGTATCTACATTGAGTGAGTTGCAGAATGCTTTGAAGACAAGCGGCAAATTGACTATATATATAAAAGGAGCAATCAAGTTCAATTCGATGTTCTCTGTGAGCAGCCAATCAGACAAGACAATTTTAGGATTGCCTGGTTCATACCTTTACAGTGAGCAGCGCACTACAGCAAGTGCAACTGGTATCCTTTATTTCAAGAGTTGCAAAAACATCATCATGCGCAACGTCACATTCAAGAGTGCAGGAGCTTACGATTGCGATGGAAACGATAATCTATGTTTTGAGAACTGCCAAAACATGTGGGTTGACCATTGCGATTTCCAGGATGGTGTCGACGGTAATTTCGACTGCAAGAAGCAGTCAGACAACATCTGCGTTTCATGGTGTAAGTTCCACTACCTAAAATCTCCTATGGCTGGTGGATCTGGTGGATCAAACGACCACCGTTACACTAACCTTTGGGGATCAAGCGACTCTTATACAAACGACCGTGGAAAACTACGCACTACATTCGTTTGCTGCTGGTGGGGAGAAGGTTGCCGTGAGCGTATGCCACGCGTGAGATTTGGCCAGGTTCACCTTGTAAACTGTCTATGGAACAGTTCGGTTGCCAACTACTGCGTCGCTGCAGGTCAGGAGGCTCAGTGCTACATCGAGAAGAGCGCATTCATCGGAGTTAAGAATCCGATTGCAGACTATGATAATTCAAAACAATCAGGAGGAGTATTGGTAGACTGCTACACTAAGAACATCTCAGGTTCATCTTCAGTAAGAAGCTGCTCATTCAATCCGTCAAACTCATATTCTAATAATTGGAAGAAGATCGCAGCTAATCAGGTGGAATCAGTGCTAACAGCATGCAACGGTGCTGGTGCAACACTTAATGTAGTTGAAGGCAAAGGCGTTGTAGGAAGCATTTGCGGAGGTGGTTCGGTAGTCACTCCTGATCCAAATCCTACTCCAGACCCAGTTGTGGGAGATCCAGTTATCACAAAGACTGGTTCAGGTTCAAGCAAACAGACTATCGAATTGGGCGAATCAATCGCAAGTTTCGGATATACATGGACAAACGCCAACGACGTTGAGGTGAAAGGTTTGCCAAACGGAGTAAGCTCAAGCATCGACAAGAGTTCAAAGAAAGTGACAATCAGTGGTAAACCAACTGAATTCGGAATTTTCAACTTCACAATCACAACTGTAGGGGCTGAGAACAACGCTTCTAAGAGCGGTTGCATCACAGTCACTAAAAACGGATTCTCTGGCAATCCTACGTTGACAATCAGCGATGAGAACGCATTGAATCAGGAGAATATCATCTTGGGAGACGCAATTACACCATTCTCTGTTTACTTCACAAACTGCAATAGCGTGGAGTTTGCAGGACTTCCAAACGGAGTCGAGACAAAAACAGTCAACGATACAATCTATGTAAGCGGAACACCTTCCGATACAGGAAACTACGCTTGGAGTGCCAAGACAATCGGTGGATTGACAGAGATTGTCAAGAATGGTTTGATATCCGTCATCAACGATCCAACTTCAATTAATGAGAAAAACAACGAAACAATCGTGATTTCATCTGCAATAAGTGGTAATTTGGACATTTATCTTGCAAATGAGACAGCATCAAGAATCGAAATCATCACGTTGACAGGACAGATCGAAATGAGTATCGAGAATCAATCGGGCCACATTTCCGTCGACTGCTCTAATCTAAATAATGACATTTACATCGTCAGAATCACAACTTCAAACAAAGTCATTACTAAGAAGGTGATTAAGAAATAAGTTCAGATTTTTGAGTTTAGATTTTAGATAAATTTGCTAATGGGCAAATAGGATTCTCTATTTGCCCACTTTTTACAACTCTCGCTTTTTACAACTTAAAGGATTTATTATGAAGGATTTTATTAAAATCATGCTCGTCATTCTTATTGGGACAATCCTGATAGAGAAGATTTGGGCAGGTCAGGTACCAGTCCACGACCCGTCAATCATCATAGTTTATAAAGACGCTCAGGACAATAGCTATCCAGAGCAGAGTGCGAACGGCGACCGTACCAAATACTATTATATAATGGGTACGCAGCTTGGTGCAGCATATTCTAAAGATATGCACGACTGGACTGCCTTCACTCCATCATTCGCAGTAAACGGCAAAGTAACAAATGATCTTTGCTCAGTGTTTGGAGAAAACACAACATGGTCAGGTTGGAACAACAACCCTACCAAGCTAAGAGAGAATCTTTGGGCCGCTGATATCATCTGGAACAAAGACATGAAGAAATGGTGTATGTACTACTCTATCAATGGCGACGACTGGATGAGCAGCATTTGTATGCTTTCCAGCGATAAGATTGAAGGTCCATACCAGAGAGTCGGATCGGTAGTGTTCGGTGGAATGGACAGCAAATCAAGTGGAGCCGGAAACAACGACTTCAAAAAAGTGACAGGACAAAGCACTATCCCTAATAGATATTATACCGACGGTGGTTGGGGCGGAATGTACGGTTCAAGCTGTATCGATCCAAACGTAACCTACGATGAAAACGGACAGTTGTGGCTGATTTATGGATCGTGGAGCGGAGGAATCTTCGTGCTAAAACTTGACAACAAGACAGGACTTCGTGACTACTCATATAATTATGGTTATAATCCTGTCGACGGTGCGGTTTGGGATAACAAACGACTACGCTACGATGTGTATATGGGAGTGCATATCGCCGGAGGATATTACGTCAGCGGCGAAGGACCATATATTGAATATATGAAGGATGGCGACGGCAAAGGCTACTACTACCTATTCATGTCGTATGGATTCTATTCTCCAGAAGGAGGCTACAACATGCGATTATTCAGAAGTGATAAAATCACTGGCCCATATAAAGATGTCACTGGCGACGACGCAGTTTTCGACAGAGCCATCTATCCTAACTATGGCAACAACGTCACTTACGGAGTGTCGTTGATGCAGAACTACTCGTGGGGATGGTGGACAAACAACAAGAACATCACCGACTACAACCAAGTGGGAGGTGGACAGACAGCACAAGGACATAACTCAGCGTTGATGGACGAAGACGGCAAATGCTACGTCATCTATCATGTGAAAGACAACACAGGCAACGGTTATGGCTGGCACCACGTTGAGAGCCATCCTATGGTGTTCGCTTCAGACGGTTGGCCACTCGTCGCTCCATTTGAGACACGACTTGGAGAGTACACAAACAAAGACACTGTGTACAAAGACCAGGATATCATGGGCGAATACACTGTGCTTACACATAATGCCGTCGACTACGCTAAACTTGTATGCAACAAACCAGGCACTATGCGTCTGAATGCCGACCACTCTATCTCTGCCGACTACACTGGCACATGGAG
>DCIP01000165.1 GCA_002317115.1 Candidatus Scybalocola fimicaballi | reverse complement strand
GGTCGTGGTTACAACTTCCCAGTAGCATTGGAGGGAGCTTTGAAGTTGAAGGAGATCTCTTACATCCACGCTGAGGGTTATCCAGCAGCTGAGATGAAGCACGGACCTATCGCTTTGATCAACGCTGAGATGCCAGTCGTTGTTATCGCAACTAACGCTCCAACATACGAGAAGGTTGTCAGCAACATCCAGGAGATCAAGTCTCGTAAGGGTAGAGTTATCGCAATCGTTACAGAGGGCGACGAGATTGCAAGCAAGATCGCAGACTACTCAATCGTTATCCCAGATACAGTTGAGTGCTTGGTTCCAATCTTGGCAACAATTCCATTGCAGCTATTGTCTTACCACATCGCTGTTGCTAAGGGTTGTGATGTTGACCAGCCACGTAACCTTGCAAAGAGCGTTACTGTAGAGTAATCAAGATAATTTTTAATATAAGTGAAGAGGGGCAAACGTGAGTTCGCCCCTTTTTCTTAACTTTGCAGAAATACCGAAAGGATAATTGATATCATTATGAATGCGTTAAGATTGTTTTTAACATCATCAGTTGCCACATTCTTCCTTTCTCAAGGTGTGTGCGCAACTATCACAAATGCAGAATTGGAATCTCAGCCAGGTTTGTTCTGCTCAAACTATGTGCCTTATGAGTCAAGTGTAAAAAGCATTAATAAGTTGCGTACGGGAGTTTTTGATTTTCCAACTCTTTCGGAGGCTCCAGCTGGCTACACACCGTTCTATATCAGCCATTATGGCCGTCATGGCTCACGTTACCACTATAGCCAGGATGATTACAAGTATATTGCTGAGGTCTTTGTGAAAGCGGCTGCTGAGTCTGGTCTTACTCCGTTTGGAATGCAACTTTTTGTTGAGATGCAGCAGATCTGTCAGGATGCCGACAAACGAGCAGGAGACCTTACTCCGCTTGGACGTGAGCAGCATCGTGGTATAGCAAGACGTATGGTGAAGAATTTTCCAGAGGTTTTCTCAGGAGAAAATAAGAAAGTAGATGCTAAGAGTACTACTGTTTTGCGTTGCGCGTTGAGTATGACGTCGTTCTGTCAGGAGTTGAATAAGATTTGTCCAAACGTAGCGATCGATAACGATGCGAGCGAAAAATACCAAAACTATATGTGCCATGGAAAAGTGGTTGGAGATTTTTCAGGAGACAATAGCAATCCGGAACTTCAGGCTTTTTATGAGAAACGTGACGTCGGCAATGAGGTGCTTGACAAAATCTTCTCAAATAAGAATACTATAAAGAAGTATGTCAATAAGCAAAAGTTTGTAAGCACTCTTTATTATATGCTTGTCTCTTTGCAGTGTGTCGACGTGGATAATCTTGATGAACGTAATTGCTCATTGACTAAAGTGTTCTCGATTAAGGAGTTGGAGTCTCAGTGGCAATCACATAATCTTTATTGGTATAAGGATTATTCCAACTGTCCTATGAATGGAGGAAAGGGAAAGAATGCTGCTAAATTCTTGGTGGAGCAGATAAGAATAGAGGCAGACGCCGCAATAGCAGGCAATGGTGCCGCTGCAAACCTACGATTTGGCCATGATACGGGTTTGATTCCTCTTGTTTCCCTTCTCAACCTTGATGGAATAGGAGATCCTCACAAGGATTTGGAGTTGCTTCACAATTATTGGCAGGACTTCTCTGTTTCGCCTATGGCAGGAAACCTACAGATGATATTCTACCGTAAGAATGATTCCTCTTCCGACAGTCAGATCCTGGTTAAGTTCTTGCTGAATGAGCGTGAGGTAAAACTACCTTCTGACAAGCCAACAGTGACAGGTTGTTACTACGACTGGAAGGTGATTAGAGATTATTTTAGTGAGTTGGAACGCACAGTATTGCCTTAAATAGGCGCTTGAAAACATCTGAATTTGTGTTTGAAAACATTAAATCATGAATTTTGGTGATTTTAAGTCAGATTTTTTTTTAATCGCAAGGTTAAAATTATATTTTTGTTACTGTAATTTATAAAGACTTTAGGATATGAAAAAGATAATAATGGCTGCTTTGGCATGCCTTTGCACAATTTCGGGTATCAACGCTCAGGAATTTATGAAAGTGAGTGCTGAAAAAGTTCTTACTGAGGACAACCAGCGTTGTTATCAAATCCGTCGCGGTTACAGCCGTAAGGATAAGACACAGTGGGAGCCATTCTGTGGTGGATTCCGTAACTTCTACTATGAGAGTGGATACGAGTACACAATGCACGTTGAGAAGTATGATCCAACTGCTGATACAATCGTTGTGATCAAGACTATCGGTCGTGATAACTCAGACTCTTATCGTAAGATGAAGGAGATGCAGAAGAAGGCTGCTGAGGCACGTGCTGCAAAGGCTGCTCGTGACGCAGAGGCAGGTAAGACTGCTGCTCCAGCAAAGAAGAAGTAATAGAATAATCTTTCTAAAATTGATAGAGACGCGAGAAATTCTTGCGTCTCTTTTTTTGTAAATTAGCGTATTGGCAAAATATGTTGACGTTGACAAAAATAGATACTAAAAATCCTAACTATCAGTTTGTTGAGACGTTGATGCACTCTGCTTTCCCGTCGGATGAACGACGTGAGGACGATAGGCAGCGCTACAATGTGGATTATAATGATAAGATGCAATGTCTGCTGATTCAGGATGGCGACGTGAATGTCGGCTTCATCACGTTATGGTCGTTGTCTGGAATCTCCTACGTGGAGCATTTCGCGATAGCAGACAGCTTGCGTCACTGTGGCTATGGCACCCAATCGTTGGCCTTGTTAACGTCAACGTTTTCGTTTTCGTTTTCGTCAACGTTAACGTCAACGTCAACGTTAATCTTAGAGGTTGAGCTACCGTCGACAGAAGAGGCCATCAAACGAATTGCATTTTATGAGAAATGTGGATTCACGCTATCTTCCCGTCCATACATTCAGCCTCCATATTCGTCGGATAAACAAAGTCTGCCTATGGCGTTGATGACATACGGCAGCGTCGATGAGAATGAAATAGAAACTGCAGTGGGGGAGATGTATAGGTATGTATATGGGGTAAAAGGGTGATTCTTGAAACCTTAAACTTGAAACTTGAAACATTTTTTATATCTTTGTGGCAAATATGAACTTATAGATTATGGGCAAAATTAAATTTGGTTTGACTATATTGTTGACTATGCTTGCTTTTGCAATGTCGGCACAGTCGCAAAAGACAAAACATGAGGATATTTTCAAGGATTTGGCTAAGACTCAGCCTGGTTATGGAACAGTGAAGTTGCAGCAGAATCCTAAGGTCAATCTATTGGTAAACAGAAAGATCAAGGAAAACGAAACAAAGAAGTACATCACATTCTCTGGCTATAGAATCCAGGTGTATATGGATAACAACCAGAAGAAATCAAAGGATGAGGCTTACGCAAGAGAAAAGAAGTTGAAAGAAAAATTTGAGGATCTTACTACATATATCAGTTTCTCATCTCCATTCTGGAAACTTCGTGTTGGAGATTTCCGAACACATGCAGACGCTCTTGTGATGGCAAAGAAACTTCGTGATGCTTTCCCAGAGTTGAGCTCTGAGATTTTGATTGTCAAGGATGATGAGGTTAGAGACGTCACTTTGGAGAGAGATCCATCATCTGAGGCAAAGAAAGAAGAGACTACAAGTACGAAGAAATAATATAAAAAGGGCTAATAAAACATGAAGAGATTTATCACACTTGCAGCGGCTGTCGCAACATTGTTCTCCGCGTCGGCTAAAATCGAGAAGAGCAACGAGCGTACTGCAGAGCATAAAAAGTTCGACAACTATTCATACGCTATCGTGCCACCTGCTGGCTACGAGCTTACTGATAATGGAACAAAGTTTAGAAACGCAGATACAAAGTCGAGCATTTCTATCTCTCACCTTAATATGATTCTCGACGCTTCAAGCGAGAATGAACTTTTGAAGGCTACGTTCCAGAATTTCATTGCTGGCTACCAGACTAACGAGTCTGTCTATATCAATGACGCAGAGCACTACTTGGTGAGCAAGACTGAGAACAACCGCGTCTTCACAACACTTGTTGTGCCAGAGGACAACGGTTCGGTGATGCTTACAGCGTCATCTCCAGCTGATGATTTGGCTGAGATTGAGAAGACAAAAGAGGCTCTTTTGTCGGTTGTGTTCATCGATCCTTCTGATATGGCAGACAATCCGATTTTTGAAAATTCACTTTACAGTATCGCCAACCAGGGCTTCCGAGCTCAACCAGAAGGCTCAACTCTTGTGGCATTTTGTGAGTCTGGCGATTTCGCTAAGGAGCAGGCTACAGGCAGATTGGTTTACTTCAAGGTGTTGATGAACGAGGATGCAGTTAAGGCAAAGCAGCAGAAAATGTTTGCTACTGAGGTAGTTAAAGCCTTGGTTTCTGACAATGAAACAATCACATCTGATAATGCAGTAGAGGTAAATGGTTTGCCAGGTTACGAGTATTTCATTACTGAGACTGCCAACGGAGAGGTGAAGTCGAAGTCATACGCTATGGTTGTCTTCACTACAGGTAAGTACTACTGTTTCACATCTAAGGCAAACCAGGAAATTGATATGTATTTGCAGAAGTTCCAGGCTGCTGCAAAGAGTTTTCAGGCAAAGAAGTAAATGAACGAAGATTTAGAGATAAAACCATGGGATATTGCTAAGTATCCCAGCAAAGATTTGACAGCAGAGTTGGCTCCTCTTGTAAGAAAGGAGCTTGAGCTGTTGGGTGAGGATGTCGACCGTGAGGGATTGCTAAAGACTCCAGAAAGAGTGGCAAAGGCAATGCAGTTTATGACTTACGGTTACAAAATCGATCCATGTGATGTCTTGAAGAGCGCAGTGTTCGAGGAAGACTACAGTCAGATGGTTATCGTGCGTGATATCGATTTCTACTCCCTTTGTGAGCACCACATGCTTCCGTTCTTTGGCAAAGCCCACGTCGCATATATTCCTAACGGCAAGATAACTGGTTTGAGCAAGATCGCGCGCGTGGTGGAGATTCTATCGCGTCGACTTCAGATTCAGGAGCGTCTTACTACGCAGATTAAGGATTGTATTCAGGAGACGTTGCAACCGCTTGGCGTAATGGTCGTTATCGAGGCTCAACACATGTGCATGCAGATGCGTGGTGTGCAGAAAATGCATTCAGTCACTACTACATCTGATTTCACAGGTGCGTTTGAGACAGCAAAGACAAGAGAAGAGTTTATTAGTTTGATCACCGTCAACAGATGACAGAAAGCAAACTTTCATTCGGCAAGATTCGCGCCTTGGTAAAGTCGGAATGCTTGTCTGATTTGGGTAAGGAGAAGGTCGACGAAATGTCGTTCCTTACAAATTATGATACAATCTTGGAGGAGGCAAACCGTACTAACGAGTTTGTCCGCATCCTTCAGGAAGAGGATTTCCCAACCGACGGATTCTACGATGTCCGTGAGGCAATCCAGAGAATAAAGGTTGTCGGCACCTATATCGAGCCGGCTGAACTATTTGACTTAAGCCGTGTTGTCGAGGCAATCGGCAGCATCGTCAGTTTCTTCGCCAATAAGGAGGAGGGAACATACTACTATCTGCAGGAGTTGTCGAGAGATGTCTTCACATTCCCCGATATCCAGCGTGCAATCGCAAGAATCTTAGATAAATACGGTCAGATTAAGGACACCGCGTCATCCAAACTCGGTGAGATCCGTCGTGAGAAGGCGGCTACGGAGGGAAGCATATCAAGAAATATGACGTCGATCCTTCGTAAAGCGGTGGAAGACGGAATTGTGGAGAAGGGAACGACTCCAGCCGTGCGTGATGGCAGACTTGTGATTCCTATCTCTCCTTTTTTCAAGAAGAAACTTCGTGGTATTGTCCACGACGAATCAGCCACAGGTAAGACGGTGTTCGTCGAGCCGGAAATCATTGTTGAGGCTAATAATAAGTTGCGTGAACTTGAGGCTGAAGAGCAGCGAGAAATTGTCAGAATCCTTACTGAGTTCACTACAGAGATATTGCGTCCACGTACAGATGAATTGCTGTTTTCAGTTGATTATCTGTCAGTTGTGGATTTTACAAGAGCAAAGGCACAGTTTGCGTTGAAGACAAACAGTGTGATGCCGAAACTGCGTAATGAGCAGATTATTGATTGGCGTGACGCCATCCATCCGTTGCTTTTCCTATCGCATCAGGCGTCGGGCAAGGAGATTGTGCCGCTTGATATCCGTTTGGATTCAAACAACAGAATTTTGCTTATTTCCGGACCAAATGCCGGAGGTAAGAGTGTCTGCTTGAAGAGCGTCGGATTGATCCAGTATATGGCTCAATGTGGAATGCTTGTGCCGATGCATGCCGACAGTGAAGTCGGAATCTTCAACGACATCCTAATCAATATCGGTGATGAGCAGAGTATTGAGAACGATTTGAGTACATATAGTTCGCACTTGACTTCCATGAAGGAGTTTGCGAAAAAGTGTAATGCCAAGACAATCCTGCTTATAGATGAGTTTGGTGGTGGTACGGAGCCACGAATCGGTGGAGCCATCGCTGAGGCGTTGCTTGACCATTTCAACCGTCAGAAATCGTTCGGCGTCATCACTACCCATTTCACTAATCTTAAGCAGTTTGCAACAGATACAGATGGAATCATCAATGGTGCGATGCTTTACGACCGTCATGAGATGCGTCCGCTATTCCGTCTTGAGATAGGAAATCCAGGAAGTTCGTTTGCTCTTGAGATCGCAAGAAAGATTGGTTTGCCAGAAAGCGTGATTGCCCGTGCGACTGAGATTGTCGGCAACGATTACGTGAATATGGAGAAGTATCTCCAGGATATCGTTCGTGATAAACGTTATTGGGAGAATAAACGACAGAATATCCGCCAGAAAGAGAAACATATTGAGGAACTTGAGGAGAAACTTACCGCTGATGTCAACGGCATCAATATAGAGCGTAAGAGAATCCTTGCTGATGCGAAAGCAAAATCCAAAGAGATGCTCGACGGTGCTAATGCCAAGATTGAGCGTACAATCAAGTTGATCAAGGAGGCTAAGGCTGAGAAGGATGCAACACGTCAAGCACGTGAGGATTTGACTAAGTTCAAGAATGAGTTTGTCAATGGCGACGAGACGGATGAGTTTGCAAAGAAGGTAGAGAAACTCAATGCTAAGAGTCAGCAGAAGAGTGGGGCACCTGTGCAGCAGAAGCAGGAAAAACCAATCTCAGTTGGCGATACGGTTAAGATAAAGAGTAGTGGAGCCAAAGGTAAAGTGTTGGAGATCAAGGGTAATAGTGCCGACGTCGCACTTGGAAATCTCCGCACCACAGTCAAATTGAAGGATCTTCAGTTGACTCAGGAGGCTGCACAGAAGACACAAAAATTCAGTTTCAATCTTGTATCGTCGCACAATTCAGACATTGTGCATGAGCGATCAAAGAATTTCAAGCAGCAGATCGACGTGCGTGGAATGCGAGCCGACGAGGCTTTGCAGGCGGTCAGCTACTATATTGAAGATGCCATCATGCTTGATGCTGGTACAGTACGAATCCTTCACGGAACAGGCACTGGAGTGCTTCGTCAGGTAATCCGAGAATATCTTAGAACAATGCCACAGGTGAAGAGTTTCCGAGACGAGCACGTGGATTTCGGTGGAGCTGGAATCACGGTAGTGGAAGTAGGGTGAATTGAAAAGATTAATGACGAATTCTACTCGGTTGAATTAAATAGTTTCCTTTTATAAGTTTGATTTTATGGCAAAACAACTATTGGTCGATTTTTATGATTGTGATGACACCGCGTTGAATAATGTGGATGTGTTGTCCTCAATAGTAAGAAAGATTGTAGAAAAGATAAATTCTGTTATAGTGGAGGAAAGCTGCCATCTGTTTAAGCCTTATGGGATTACCTATATTGCTATTATAGCGAAATCGCACATTTCCATACATACATGGCCAGAGAAGAAAACTATAGCATTAGATATTTTTTCGTGTGAGGATGATCTTCCACAGGATTTTGTTGATGAGTTAAAATCTGATTTTCATGCGAGAGATTATCAGATGAGTGTGGTTAAACGAAATGTTTAATAATAGAGTTTATGGAATCGGCACAGGAAACAGGAAAGTATAGGTTATTGATGTTGACGACACTGATTATTTCAGGTTGTTCAATATGTTATGAATTGATAATTAGTGCACTGAGCTCTTTTTTGAAAGGAGATAGTGTGTTGCAATACTCAGTCACTATAGGAATCTATATGTCGGCTATGGGATTAGGCTCATATTTGAGTAAATTCCTGAAGGAGAAACTGTTTAATTGGTTTGTTGTTGTTGAGATAGGAGTCGGAGTGGTAGGAGGATTGAGCACTTTGATCCTATTTTTAGCTAACATATATCTGGTACGTTATCAGATAGTTATGTATACTATTATTCTGGTGATCGGTATTTTTGTGGGAATGGAGATACCTATATTGACCCGAATCATAGAGGATGATGAGAAAAACCTGCGAGTCACACTTTCTTCTATCTTCAGTTTTGATTATATCGGAGGTTTGATAGGTTCAATAGCATTCCCACTGTTGTTGCTCCCTCATTTGGGATATTTTTGTACAGCCTTTTTGGTTGGTTCGTTGAATATAATCGTTTCGCTTATTATAATATTGAATTATAAAGAAAGATTGTCTCATTATCGTCGATTTTTGTTTGTTACGGTAGGGGTGTTGGTAGCAATGCTTTTAGGAACGATTTTCTCTGAGAATATTTCCAAATTTGTGGAAAGTGGAATGTATCGAGACAAAGTGGTGTTTGTCCGTCAGACAAAATTTCAGCATATAGTGATTACCAAACATCGTGACGACCTTCGATTGTTTATCAATGGAAATGTACAGTTTTGTTCTTTGGATGAGTATCGCTACCACGAAGCTTTTGTACATTTGGCGATGACAAAAGCTCCCAAACGTGAAAATATATTAGTGTTGGGAGGAGGCGACGGATTGGCGGCCAGAGAAGTGTTCAAGTATCCGGAGGTGAAAAAAATAACTTTGGTGGATTTGGACAAGGAGATAATACGTGTGTGTAGAGAGCAAAAAGAGATAGCGAAACTTAACAATTATTCGCTTGATGATCCACGAATGGAAATCATAAATGACGATGCATATAAATTCTTAGTGGAAAATAAGTTCAAATATGATTTGATTTTTGTAGATTTGCCAGATCCAAACAATGAGACATTGAATAAGTTGTATACTAATGTGTTTTATCGTTTGTGTAAAGGATCTTTGACTGACACAGGAATACTGACGGTTCAGTCGACAAGTCCTTATTATGCGTCGGATGCATTTTGGTGTATCAACAAGACTATAATGAGTGAGGGTTTCAATGTGTTGCCATATCATCTTGAAGTTCCAAGTTTCGGAGATTGGGGATTTAATATGGCTTCTATTCAACCAATAGATACCAATTTTGAGATTATAGAAGATACTCAGTTCTTAACATCGGAAAAAGTACCGTCGCTTTTTGTGTTTGGCAAAGATGAGAAAGCTAAACAAGAATTATGTGTTAACAGTTTGTCCAAACCCATATTGATAAATTACTATATGGCTGCGGAAAAAAAATTATATTGAAAAAAATTAACAATTTATGGATATAAAGTTTACTACGGGTGACCTTATCTCTTTGAATGGAACCCATTTTATAGTAGAGGGAAGAATAGAATATTCTTCAAAGGAAGGAGGATTGTGGTCTGAGTATTACTTGATAAGAATGTCAGACAAGGTAGGTTTCTGGTTCAGCGTTGACGACAAGTGTTTGTTGTGGGAACCACTTGGCTCCGATCTAAATTTGACAGGTTATGAGAAAGTTGAAGGTGGTGAGGAAAAAGTTGTTGCCGCTTTTGGAGATGTAGATTGTGATGCAGGAGATAGCGCTGATTACGAGGACTATTTCAACAGTGCAGATAACACATATATATCTGTTGAAAAGTGGAGCGACGGTACCGAGAAATCAAAAGGTATCGCTATTGATCCTGATAAGATTAAGATTGTCAAGAAATCAGAAAAAGAGAAAGAAGAGGAATCTGGAGAAAAGAAGAAGGGTTGCTCTTGGAAATTCATTCTTATGGCGATTGTCGCATTCTTTGCTTTAAAGTTCTGTGGATCGTCTTCTTCATCGACACCTCCGTCTATTGACTCTGTGTTGTCTGACAATAGCAGCTATTTCACAGAGACATCATTGACTGGAGCTAACAAAGAGTTTGCTCAGGTGTATGGATCTGCAAATTCATTGGAGAGTGTAGTTAAGGATATCATCACACAAATCGAAGGTAATACATCTCAGATTTATGAAAATCCTGTAGACTCAGCTTCTGTGCTAATCGTTACTCCAAATGAGTTTTGTGTTGTTTATAAGGACACTGTGACAAATAACACACTTGTTCATGTATGTGATAATGAGTGGATGATGGAGAATTCAGAAATGCCTTTGTATCATGCAAGTGCTTGTACAGATGAGTTCGCTAAGTCTTTGCATATCTACAACAATTATGGCGCAGATTCATTGGATAAATCTCACTCTTCAGGTTCTCACCATCATCACCACAGATCATACGGTAGTTTCTTCAGTGGTTATTTCTTCGGTAGTGCTATGAACAACAGATACAACGACTATTCAAGTTCAGTACGTCAGTCATCGGTAAGTTCGCGTAGTTCTTCTGGCGGAGGACATGGCGGATGGGGAAAATAAAGTACTGATTCAAAAAAGATATAAAGTAGAGACGTCATATCATGGCGTCTCTACTTGTTTATGACAAATTTTTCTGATATTCTCCAAAGTTAATTGAACCAACAGGCTTAGTTAATCTTAGCCTCTTCGTTGTTTGTCGTTTCTACATTTTCCATGTTTCCTGCGACCTCATTGTTGGCCATACTTTTTTTCTCGTCAGCCTTTATCTTTTTAATCTCAAAAAAAGTACGGGAGTCTGTCTGGCGAGCGATACCGTCGACCACAACATAATAGTTAGGAACTCTTTCACCTTTTTCATTAATAGTACATTTTACGTATGTCTTCTCTACTGAAGCTACGTTGAAATCGTTTGCTAAAACTGGAGTGAAGATAAAAGCAAGAGCGATTGAAATTGTCTTGAAAAATGTTGCCATCATAATTGTAAAGTTTAATTGTTAATGTTTTCAATTTGTGTTCAGGTTATTTTGTGTCCCCCGTTTACATTTGCAAAGATAGAGCAAAGCCAAAGACGAGGACGTTAAAATCACTCCAATAAATAGGATTTTCACTCCATGTTGAAATAGTAAAATTCAGTCATAATAAATATAGTATGAAAAAATAGGATTGCTGTATATTCCTATAAATAAGTGCTTTGTGTTACAATGGTATCTATGCCATGATATTTTTGTCATCCATGACGGGATAGAAATGTTTTTAATCTGTGGCATTTGACGATAGTTTGTCTATCTTTGCAGTCGGAAAATTAAAGTGAACTTATACAATGGCAATCGGCGAATCTAAATCAACAAAAAAATCCAAGAAAGGTGTAGCTCCTGACATTATTGAGGTCAGAGATATGGGTGGTGTAGTGCCTCCTCAGGCTCCGGAGATTGAAAACTCTGTGATCGGTGCGATCCTAACTAATCCTGGATGCTTCTCGGAAATCTGTACGATTTTGAAGAAGGAGACTTTCTATGTGCCTAAGAATGCCCTCGTCTACGAGACTATTTCTTATCTTGGCAGTACTCAGCAGTCCATTGACCTTTTCACCGTGTCGGAAGAACTTAAGAAACGTGATCTTTTCGACACTATCGGAGGCATGCAGGTGCTTATCGAGTACACTCAGAATGTGGTGTCGTCGGCAAACGTCTACGAGCATTCCAAGATTCTTGCGGCCAAGGCTCTTGAACGAGAGTTGATTAAGTATTCCACTGAACTTCAGCGTCGTGCTTTCAATGAAGACGAGGATGTCGACAAACTTATCCAGTCTGCCGAGGCTATGCTTTACGATATCTCGCAGCATAATATTGAGAAGGATTTTACTCCTATCAGTGATGTGCTTCCTGTTGTCAGGGCTAATATTGTTGCCGCATCCAACAACAAAGAGGGTGTCGGTGGTGTGCCAAGTGGCTTCACCAAACTTGATAATATGACCAACGGTTGGCAGAAATCCGACCTTATCATTATCGCTGCCCGTCCAGCCATGGGTAAGACTGCCTTCGTGCTTTCAATGGCAAGAAATATAGCCGACAAGGATATCCCCGTCGCCGTGTTCTCACTGGAAATGAGTAACGACCAGCTTGCCACTCGTATGCTGGTCAACGTGACTGAACTTCCGTCGGAGAAGATAAAGAAGGGTCAGCTTAACATCGACGAGATGAAAAAGATGACTCAGGGAATTGACTATTTGGGACAAAAACCAATCTATCTCGACGATACACCGAGCCTTTCCGTATTTGAGTTTGCTACCAAGGCTCGACGTTTGGTGCGCGACAAGGGTGTGAAGATCATCGTCATCGACTATTTGCAGCTGATGAACGCCAGTGGTATGGCATACGGAAGCCGTGAGCAGGAGGTCAGCACGATCTCACGTTCGTTGAAGCAGTTGGCAAAGGAGCTGATGGTGCCGATTATCGCCTTGTCACAGTTGAACCGTAGTGTGGAGAGCCGAGACAAACAGGACAAGCGACCTCAGTTGTCCGACTTGCGTGAGTCTGGAGCCATCGAGCAGGATGCCGACATGGTATTGTTCATCCACAGACCTGAATATTATAAGTTGGAGTTCATGTCGGATAATACGACTCCGGCAGCCGGACTTGCGGAGATCATCATAGCCAAGCACCGTAACGGATCTGTGGGCGACGTTATTCTTCGATTCATGGGTGCCCAGACCAAATTCTGCAACTACGACGATGGAGTCAGCGTTTCCAACGATCAGTATATGGAAGTGTCGTCCAGCATCAACCCAGGCTATGAGACAGGTAATGATGCCGTCAATGTACCTACGGCACAACCAGACTTTTTGGCTCCACCTCCTGATCTGCCATATTGATAGAGATGTATATTTAGAGCGCGAGCATGTAAGGCCGAACTTTAAATCAATATTTACTTTTGGCGAACTATTAACTATTAATTATTAACCATTAATTATTAATTGCTTGGAAGTCCGAATCGAACAATCGTGGAAGGAGGTTTTGGCAGAGGAATTTGAAAAACCATATTTCTCTCTTCTCACGTCATTTGTAAAGAAAGAGTATCAGGAAGCGGAGGTTTATCCGCCCGGAGGCAAAATATTTTCTGCATTCGACCTTACACCGTTTAGAGACGTGAAGGTCGTGATTCTTGGTCAAGATCCCTACCATGAGCCAGGACAGGCACATGGATTGGCATTCTCCGTTCAGCCCGGAGTGCAGATTCCACCGTCGCTACAGAATATCTATAAGGAGATAGTCGACGATATGCACGTGCCATATCCCAACTCTGGTTTTCTTGAGCGTTGGGCGCAGCAAGGAGTATTGCTATTGAACAATGTGTTGACGGTGCGACGCGCATCACCGTTGAGCCATCAGGGCAAAGGATGGGAAGAGTTTACAGATAAGGTGGTGGAATTGCTATCATCACAACGAGAGAATCTTGTCTTCATGTTGTGGGGATCACAGGCACAGCGAAAAGGTCTGGTGATCGACACAAAGAAGCATCTTGTGCTCAAGGCTCCACACCCGTCGCCATTATCCGCCTATAGAGGATTCTTCGGGTGCAAGCATTTCAGCAAAGCCAACGAATATTTGAGGCAGCACGGGAAAGGTGAGATAGTGTGGTAGTTTATTGATGTCTGATTAGAGTTTTATTAGCTTTCTTATTGAAAGCCAAAGAATAATATTATATTTGTCAATATTTTGAGTATCAGCGGGAAATTTATCGCTTTAATTGTGTTGGACTAAACTCATTTAGCTATGTTTTCCTATTAAGGTAATTTTTAAGTTTTATATATGAAAAGATTTTTATCATTTGTTGTCGCTTCATTAACTGGAGTAGCTTCGTTTGCGCAGGTGGCTCCATCAATTGGAAGCGGTTCGCAGGAAGATCCATTCAAGATCAGCAGTGCGGAAGAGTTGTTGTGGTTGTCTAAATATGTAGATTCAATCGCAGAGACAAAGAGCGTACATGCAGAGCTTATTGCGGATATTGATATGTCTTCTGTCTGCGGTGAAGAAAAAGGCAGTTGGAAGTCAATTGGAAAACCAAAAGCTCGCTTTATGGGTTCTTTTGAGGGTAACAATCACTCAATCAGCAATTTGTATGTAAACGCAACTGATACTTACAATGGTTTGTTCGGTGTGGCAAGAAGTGCTCATATTTCCAATTTGACAATTGAATCAGGAAACATTAAGTCTACGACTTATTCTTTGGGTGCGATTGTAGGAAATGCAGGAAATTACACTATAATTGAGAATTGCCACAACTACGCAAGCGTCACTTCAAAAAGATTTGCAGGTGGTATTGCCGGATTCATGGGTGTTGGAACAGTTATCAAGCGATGCCATAACGAAGGAACAATCTCAAGTGGAAATGACTGGGGTTGTGGAGGTATTGTTGGTGGTAGCGACGACGG
>DCIP01000192.1:24352-32510 GCA_002317115.1 Candidatus Scybalocola fimicaballi | reverse complement strand
CAACCGACTGTTTGCCGTTTGCGATAACCTTCACAAAGTAAACTGCTGATGGTATGTTAGCCTCAACTGTATTGACTCCTGCATTCAATGAGATTCCCTTGTTGATCCAAACCTTACCAGTCACATCCCAGACCTCAACTGTTGCGTCTGCCTGCTCTGATGATGTAATCTGTAGATTATCGTTAACGAACATAGCGTTGAATGCGTCGTCGGCTACATTCTGCTTTACACAATCTGCATTTCCACTGTTTTCCATTGTGATGGTAGCGATACTCATCTTTGGCATCTCGATCTCGTCTGCCAAGTCGATCACACCATAATCCTTGCTTCTCTCATCCTTTGAAGTGGCTGTCATTGTCAAACGAGCTGTGCATTTCTCAAATGGAGCGTTTACCTTCACTGCATGGTTGCTACCCTTGTTGATGACAACGATTGTAGCTTTATTTCCGTCTGGGCTTACGAATGATGTCACAACCAAGTCGGCGTTGTCTGTTGTGCTGCCGACGCAGAAATAGCCCTTTGGAGCGAATTTTGAGAAGTGGCGTAGACCGTGGTAGTCAAGGCAAACCTGGTAGCCTTCGTTTGTTTTCCACGCATCCTTGTTCCATGGATCGTTCACTGCAATACAGCCATCCTTGTCTGATGTTCCCCACAATAGGTTCCAATACATATATGAGCCGACGCGGTTGTAGTTGAAACTGTTGGCGATGATCCATGCTGTGTGGACATCGTTGCCGTTCTTCTCAGCACGCATAGCACAGTTCTCTGTCATAAACTGTGGCATGTTGCCATATTTTGTTGCCAACTCCTTCTGTGCGTTGATATAAGCGTTTGGCTTGGCATATCTGTCGGCTGCCTCCTCGCCGCTGTGATAGTAGTGGAATGCAAGACCGTCTAGCAAAGAAGCGTCGAGAGCATCCATATATTTCTGAGTGTTGCCATATCCGATACCAAGCACCTCTGGGCCAAGGATCTTAGGCACCTCGTTTAGCTCCTTGATCTTAGCGACGAAGATTGGAAGAGCCTTGTCGTAGCCGGCACGGTCGAATTTCTTTCCTGTGTAGTCGACGTAATTCTCTGTTGCGTCGAATAGGGTAGCGGCGTATGTTGCCTCCATGTCAGGCTCGTTCTGCATTGAGATATAGTCGGGATGGATTCCCTGCTCCTGATACTTAGCCAAAGAATTCTTCCACCACTCAGCATATTCATTGTAGACGAATTTGCCGTCAGGTCCCTTCTTTAATGTGTATGGCCCATCCACGTTGCCATTTTCCTTCAAATTGCCTGGAGCCGCCCACGAAGACATCTCTACGATGAAATTGTCACGACCAAGACGCTTGACAGCCTCATTGTAGATAGTCAACTCGTCATTCAAACCTTCATGCTGGTCGAGTACGTCCTGCTTCCAGTTTCCGATACGAAGAGCGGACAATCCAAGACCAGTGTAGATAGTATCGAAGATAGCCACGCTGTTAGGGTGGTTAGTGAACCAGCCCTGATAGTAGACGATACCACCACCGATACCAAGCACCTCCTGCTGTTTGTCTTTGATATCCATGCCGACGGTAGCCTTTGTATACTCGCCGTTGTCTTCAGGCTGTTGTTCCACCGACAATGCAGTCAAAGTCACGTTATCTATAAAATATGTGTTGGCTGTGTGGGCAAGGTCAAAATTAAAGCCATCCACCTCACCTTTGGAAGTGAAAGTAAGAGTCTTCTGAGAATAAGAAGCAGTCACCTCCTGGTCAGCCTGATAGTTGGCCTCACCAGATGTTGAGACGCGGACCGAACCTGTGCCACTCTGAGTACGGATATAGTACGAAAGCTCGTATTCTCCGGCTGGAAGACCATCACCGTCGACTTCAAAATTTGTGTGGACCTGCACCTTCCACTGGTTTTCAGGATCGTTGAGAGGGTTGACAACCTTCATACAACCGACACCATCAAATTGAGTTCCGCTTTCGCGTTCAACGGCAGCACCATCGTCGCCACCATTCCACAACGCCCAACCGTCGACATTCTGCTCGAAGAAACCGTTGGAGATGTAGGAAGCTGCATTCGCCATAGAGCATAGCGTAAGAGCTGTTAGAGTAAAAATTTTCTTCATGTGTTTATTTTAAATATGTAGTATGGCAAAAGTAGAATAATAAGATGGAATTTGCAAATGATGTTAATGTTAACGTCAACGTCAGCGTTAACGTTGACAAAATGTCAAAGCGATAATTTGGTAAAATGCAATCAAAAAGCATCATATTTTAATTAAAACGTGACAAAATGGGTGCGAATTGCGTCGAAAAGTAGCATTATGAAATAGTATGCGACGTGGGTTCTCTATACGTGTATCAAATTGTAAGGATTGAAAGCTTGAAACCTTACAATTTGAAGAATTTTAACTATGTTTTATGACAATTTGAATTTAGGTTTAAAAAAGTGTCGATTTTAACATTATTTAGTTAGGAGAGAGCAAATTCTTGCTTAACTTTGCATTGTCGGAAGGAAAAAGAACCATTTCCGCTTCCAATGGAAGTAAAAAATGGTCTTTTCTAAGCAAAAACGAAGAATTTTCCTTCCAATGGAAATTTTGAAAAATAGTAATAACTTATAAAACAAGAATCATTATGTCAAACTTGAGATTCAAAGTTGTTAGCGAGGCTTTCAAGAAGAAAGCGCTTGCAGTGACATCTCCAGAAGGGATGACATCTGAGTACTACGGAAAGTATGTATTCAACCGTGAGAAGATGATCAAGTATCTTTCAAAAGAGACTTACAAGATCCTAACAAAGGCAATCGACAATGGTGAAACCCTAGACCGTACAATCGCAAACGGTGTTGCAGCAGGTATGAAGAGCTGGGCAATGGAAATGGGTGCCACTCACTATACACACTGGTTCCAGCCTCTAACAGAGGGAACAGCAGAGAAGCACGACTCATTCATTGAGTACGCTGGAATGCCTGGTGGTGCAGTTATCGAGGAGTTCTCAGGAAAGCTTCTTGCACAGGCTGAGCCAGACGCATCATCATTCCCATCAGGAGGTATCCGCTCAACATTTGAGGCACGTGGATATACAGCATGGGATCCATCGTCACCAGCATTCATTGTAGACGACACACTATGTATCCCTACAGTATTTATCTCATACACAGGTGAGCAGCTTGACTACAAGACTCCACTTTTGAAGGCTCTAGGTGCTGTAGATAAGGCAGCAGTTGATGTTTGCCACTACTTCGACGCTTCAGTAAAGAAGGTATTCTCTTACCTTGGATGGGAGCAGGAGTACTTCTTGGTTGACGAGGGTCTTTACGCAGCACGTCCAGACTTGCTACTTACAGGTCGTACATTGATCGGACACGAGTCTGCAAAGAACCAGCAGCTTGACGACCACTACTTCGGAGCTATTCCTTCAAGAGTTCAGGCTTTCATGCGTGACCTTGAGTTTGAGGGTTACAAATACAATATTCCTTTGAAGACACGCCACAACGAGGTTGCTCCTAACCAGTTTGAGTTGGCTCCAATCTTCAATGAGACAAACTTCGCTAACGACCAGAACCTTCTTATCATGACAATCATGGAGAAGATCGCTCGTAAGCACGGTTTCCGCGTACTTCTTCACGAGAAGCCATTCGCTGGAATCAACGGTTCAGGTAAGCACAACAACTGGTCACTAGGTACAAACACAGGTGTAGGTTTGTTCACTCCAGGTAAGACTCCAGAGGAGAACCTACAGTTCGTAACATTCGTAGTGAACGCTTTGATGGCTGTTTACAAGAACAACGCACTTCTTAAGGCATCTGTAATGACAGCTCAGAATGCTCACCGTCTAGGAGCAAACGAGGCACCACCAGCAATCATCTCTGTATTCCTTGGAAGCCAGATCTCAGCTGTTCTTGACAAGCTTGAGGCTGCTACTTCAGATGAGGCTATCGTAATGGACTCAAAGAAGAAGATGAAGCTTGCAGTTGCTACAATTCCTGAGTTGCTAATCGATAACACAGATCGTAACCGTACTTCACCATTCGCATTCACAGGAAACCGTTTCGAGTTCCGTGCTGTAGGTTCATCAGCAAACTGTGCTTGTGCAATGATCGCATTGAACTCAGCTATGGCTGCTCAGCTTAAGGAGTTCAAGGCTGCAGTTGACGCTAAGATCGCTGCAGGAGCAAGCAAGAACAAGGCATTGTTCGAGGTTATCAAGGAGTATATCAAGGAGAGTAAGGCTATCCGTTTCGACGGTAACGGTTACTCAGATGAGTGGAAGGCTGAGGCAGCTAAGCGTGGTTTGAACTGCGAGACTTCAGTTCCAGTTATCTACGACGCATACACAACTCCAGAGTCTGTTAAGATGTTCGAGAGCCTAGGTGTATTCAGCAAGAGAGAGCTTGAGGCAAGAAACGAGATCAAGTGGGAGACATATACAAAGAAGATCCAGATCGAGGCACGTGTGCTAGGCGATATGGCAATCAACAACATCATCCCAGTTGCAACTCGCTACCAGTCATTGCTTCTTGACAATGTATACAAGATGACTCAGGTATACGGTAAGGACGAGGCTTTGAAGCTTGCAGGTACAGATTCAGATCTAATCCGTGAGATTTCAGAGCGTATCGCAAAGATCAAGACATCTACAGCTGAGATGATCGAGGCAAGAAAGGTTGCTAACAAGATCGAGGACGAGCGCGCTAAGGCAGTTGCTTACCACGACACAGTGATCCCATTCTTCGACAAGATCCGTTATGAGATCGACAAGCTTGAGATGATCGTTGACGATGAGATGTGGACATTGCCTAAGTATCGTGAGCTATTGTTCATCAGATAATTCATACTGACTGATTCATATTAAGTAAATCCGCTGGACGCAAGTTCAGCGGATTTTTTTTGTTATAAAATTCCAAATCGTTCAGTGCACTTACCTTTTTTTGTCAAAAATCGTTCAGTGCACTTACCTTTTTTTATGCTTTTTTGGTAAGTAGACTGAACGATTGTATATTTGCAATCATTATCATATTGTGGAAATGACTTATGGAAACACTTTTTAAAAAGCATAAAATGTTTATATCGCAGACAAATATGAATATTGTACGCGATATGATAAATAGAGTAAATTGGTCGAAACAATTAGTCGCCATTAAGGGTTCTCGTGGAGTAGGAAAAACTACATTAATGCGACAATACATACGTAAAACTTATGGTGAGAATGCAGGAGAAGCTTTATATTGTGTGATGGATAGCATCTATTTCTCTAGCAATTCGCTTTTAGCACTTGCAGAAAAGTTTCATTTGATGGGAGGCAAACACCTCTTTTTGGATGAGGTTCACAAATATCCTACATGGAGTCAGGAAATAAAAGAGATTATAGATCTTTATCCAAATATGAAGATCACATTTACTGGTTCGTCATTGATTCAGATTCTTAATGCCGATGCGGATTTGTCGCGTAGAGTCCTTTCGTATACTATGGAAGGTTTGTCTTTTCGTGAATTCCTACAATTCTATAAAGGCATTCAGTTTCCTGTATACACATTGAATGAGATACTTCAAAATGCCGACGACATTTGTGATAAAGTCAATGCAGTATGTCGTCCACAACAAATGTTTGAGGAGTATTTAAGGGTAGGGTATTATCCTTTCTATGATGGGGATGAAACGGAGTATTATAGCAGAATAGAGAATGTCATTAATTTTATCATAGAACAGGAATTGATCCAGTTCTGTCAAGTAGATGCTGCTTATATACGAAAGTTAAAAGCCATGTTGCTTTTTTTAGCGGGCAACGTTCCTTATGAGGTGAATATAGCTAAACTTGCTTCGTATCTTGAGTTAAGCAAGGTGACTGTTCTTAATTATTTAAATAGTATGCAGAAGACTGAACTTATCCATCTTCTTTATACTGACAATAGGTCGGTCTCGAAAATGCAGAAACCAGATAAAATTTACATTCATAATACCAATATGCTTAATTCGTTAGGGGTGAATTGCCCTGTAGGAACGCTTAGAGAATGCTTTGTTGTTAATCAACTAAGTGTAAATCATATTGTTGAGTATGGAAATACAACTGGGGATTTTAAGGTAGACGGGAAGTTTACTTTTGAAGTGGGAGGAGAAAGAAAGTCTTTTGATCAGATAGCAGATGTTCCAAATTCGTATGTTCTTGCTGATTCTATGGAGTTCCCAATCGGTAAGAAATTGCCAATATGGCTTGTCGGAATGACCTATTAAAACACAAGAATATTGCTAAAAAACCATGTTGTATAAAATGTTTTATTATTTGGATAAAAAGTAAAAAAAGTGGAAATTTGCACCCGAAAAACAAAGACAACCTTTCAACCTTTTAATACCATTTGATTTTTGTAATAGGGTATATATAGAAAAACACACGCGTTTTTGTAGAGCATTACGGGTTTCCGTAATTGCTCTCCGAAAACTGGAGAAATCCAAAATTCCCAATCACACATTGAAAATACAAAAGGTATAGGGACATATATAGAGACGTGGTAATCCGCGTCTCTTTTTTTATGAAATCCACTACATTTTTGTATTTTTGTGGTCATATTCTTTAGACAAAATAGATAATCATGTTTTTACTGATATTATATCTCTTTCTGACTGTATTCATCTCGTTCCTGTGCTCGATTTCCGAGTCGGTGATGTTCTCTACTACCATTCCTTATGCGGAGACGTTAGCTACAAAAAGCAAAGGGGGAAAATTATTAAAGAGTTTGAAGGATAATATGAGCCGACCTATTTCGGCCATCCTTTCTGTCAACACTATTGCCAACACAATGGGAGCCTCAGCTGTGGGTATGCAGGGGAATGAGTTGTTCGGTAGCGATAGCGCCGGCGCCGGATATATATCAGCCGGTCTGACAGTCACTATTTTAGTTTTCTCTGAGATCATACCGAAATCAATCGGTTCCAACTACTGGAAAACCCTTTGTGTCCCTGTGGCTTACTTTGTGCAGGCTCTCTACTATATTGCTTTCCCTCTTGTGATTATCACTGAAAAACTGACTCAGATCTTTGCCAAGAAGGAGACGCAGACTGTCAGCCGTGAGGAGATTGCGGTGCTTACTTCTATCGGTGAGAAGGAGGGTGTGTTTGCCACAAGTGAGAGCAAGATCATCACTAATCTCATCAAACTACGTCAGATTAAGATCCGCAACATCATGACTCCACGTACTGTGGTATGGGCTGTGCAGGAGGATATGACGCTTAGGGAGTTTTTCAAAACCAAGGATTTCAAACGTTACTCACGTATTCCTATCTATTCGGAATCTCTTGACACCATCACAGGATTTGTGCTAAAGAGTGACGTGCTCTACCATCTTGCCAACGACAAGGACAATATGCAGCTTAAGCAGATCCGTCGTTCCATCACTTGCTGTTATGAGCATACGTCCATACTTTCGTTCTACGATACGATGATCGCGCGCAAGGAGCACATGGCGATGGTGATTGATGAGTATGGCGGATTAGAGGGAATCGTCACGATGGAGGACGTAATTGAAACTATCCTCGGACTTGAGATCACTGATGAGAGCGACACTCAAATCGATATGCAGCAGTTGGCTATAGATCAGTGGGAGAAACGTCGCCAGAAGTTCTTTAGCGAGAAAGATGCGGAATTCGAATCCATTCTTGGATTGGAAGGTACGGAAGAGAATAAAAATTAATTATCTTTGTGGGCAATTAACGAAATTATAAATAGATGAAGGTATCAAAAAATGCAGTCGTATCTGTTAGCTATCAGCTCTTTGTCGGCGACGAGGGAGAGAAAGAGGAGCTTATGGAGCAGACTAAGAAGAGCCAGCCATTCAAGTTTACTTGTGGTACGGGCGCTGCTTTGGAGAAGTTTGAGGAGAATCTTATGGGATTGTCTACCGGAGACTCTTTCGATTTCTACATTGAGTGTGAGGATGCTTACGGCGAGTACGACGAAGACAAAGTGGTGACAGTACCAAAATCAACTTTCCTTGTCGACGGTGAGATTGACGAAGAGGAACTTTTTGTCGACAATATTATTCCTATGAATACAGAGGACGGTGAGAAACACGATGCCGTCATCGTTGATATAACTGAGGATGAGGTTGAGCTTGACTTCAACCACCTTCTTGCTGGCGAGCGTCTACATTTTGTGGGTACAATTGTGGATGTGCGAACTAT
>DCIP01000192.1:0-24277 GCA_002317115.1 Candidatus Scybalocola fimicaballi | reverse complement strand
TATACTATGGCAATTAGCAAAGAGAACATTTTCGTTCAACTAAAATATACACTTTACGTTGGCAACGACGGTGAGGAGGTGATGCTTGAGGAGACTCCAGACGATCAACTTTTCAGATTCACAACTGGTCTTGGAATGGTGCTTCCAAAGTTTGAGGAGGCATTGTATGGCAAGGTTCAGGGCGATTCTTTCGATTTCTATATCGGCACAGAGGATGCTTACGGTGATTACGTGGAGGATCTTTGCGTCGACCTTGACAAGTCTATCTTCAAGAATGAGAAGGGTGAGATTGACGAGAATATTCTTTTCGTAGGCAATATACTTCCAATGATGTCAGCTGAAGGCCAGAGAATGAACGGAAAGGTAGTTGAGATCACTGACTCTAACGTCAAGATGGATTTCAACCATCCGCTTGCAGGTGAGCGTCTTCACTTCAAGGGAGAGGTGAAGGAGGAGCGTCCTGCCACTGAGTTTGAGATCGAGCTTGTCAAAGGTCACCACGGTTGTGGCGGCTGCGGAGGCGGTGGTTGTAGTGGCGGCTGCGAGGGCGGCTGTGGCGGAAACTGTGGCGAAGGTGGCTGTGGCGGAGGATGCCACGGTGAAGGAGAAGGCAACTGCAATTGCGGCAAATAAAATCGAATCAAATGAATACAATAGGAGATATTTTTCGTCTTACCACATACGGAGAGAGCCACGGAGCTGCTGTAGGCGGCATCATTGATGGTTTTCCTGCAGGAGTGGAGATAGATGTTGATTTCATACAGGCTGAGTTGAACCGTCGTCGCCCCGGACAGAGCGCTATCACTACTGCCCGCGCTGAAGGTGATAAGGTTGAGATTCTTTCAGGTGTCTACGAGGGAATCTCTACAGGTACGCCTATCGCTTTTGAAGTGCGCAACGAGAACCAGCATTCGTCGGACTACGAGGAGATGAAGAATCTTTACCGTCCGTCGCACGCAGATTATACTTACCAGACTAAATACGGTATCCGCGACCATCGTGGAGGCGGCAGATCATCAGCCCGTGAGACTATCTCACGCGTGGTGGGCGGTGCGTTTGCCAAACTTGCGCTAAAGCATTTCGGCATCCAAATTTTCGCCTACACATCACAGGCTGGCGATATCAAACTTGATTCCGACTACACTAAATACGATCTAAGTACAATCGAAAGCAATATCGTACGTTGTCCCGACGCTGCTAAAGCTGAGCAGATGATTGAGCTTATCAAGCAGGTGAAGGCTGAAGGCGACACTATCGGAGGCGTGATCACTTGCGTCATCAAGGGATGCCCAGTAGGTCTTGGTGATCCTGCGTTCGGTAAACTTCACGCTCGTCTTGGTGCAGCCATCTTGAGCATTAATGCCTGCAAAGGTTTTGAGTACGGAATGGGCTTCGAGGGTGTAGGTGGAAGAGGTTCACAGATGAACGACAGATTCGCCAACGTAAACGGACAGATCCGCACTACGACTAACCATTCTGGTGGAATCCAAGGTGGAATCTCCAACGGTGAGGATATCTATTTCCGTGCGGCATTCAAGCCAATCCCAACTTTGCTTTTTGAGCAGCAAACAGTCAACAAGGCAGGTGAGGATGCCATCATCAAGGCAAGAGGCCGCCATGATCCATGTGTGTTGCCACGCGCGGTGCCTATCGTTGAGGCTATGTCGGCAATGGTGATTTTGGACGCGATTTTGGCAAACAGAAGCGCAAAATTGTAATTAAACATAAAAGAACTGAATAAATTAACTGATATGAGGAAAGTTATTGGTATAGGCGAAACAATTCTGGACATTATTTTTAAGAACGACCAGCCTACAGCAGCCAAACCAGGTGGATCGACTTTTAATTCTATGATCACGCTTGGACGACTTGGCGTCGACACTGAGTTTATAAGTGAGGTTGGACGTGACCGTCTTGGAAAGCAGATCAAGGATTTCTTGGCTGAAAATAATGTGAAGGCGGATAATGTGTACGACTACGATGGAGGAAAGACAGCGTTGTCGCTTGCATTCCTTGACGAGAATATGAATGCTGACTACTTGTTCTACAAGAATGATTCAGCTCAGAAGCTCGACTATGTGATGCCAAAGATAGAGGAAAACGACATCATCGTGATTGGTTCGTTCTTCTCCATCAACGATGCGTTAAGAGAGAATCTTACATACCTTCTTGATGAAGCTAAACATAAGAAGGCCATCATCTATTACGACGTCAACTTCCGTAAGAATCGTAAGAATCAGGTTCGCTTCCTAATGCCAAACATCCTCGACAATTTTGACTATGCCAATATCATCAAGGGTAGCGACGAGGATTTCAACAATATCTTCTCGGAGAACGACTCTGATTTGACATACAAAGAGCATATCGAATTCTACAGCAAGAATTTCATCTATACACAGGGTGCCAATGGCGTAACGGTGTATGGCAAGGGATTCAAGAAGCACTACGACGCTAAGAAGATTGAGGTGGTGAGCACAGTGGGAGCAGGCGACAACTTCAACGCCGGAGTGGTGTATGGTTTGCTTGCCGCAGGTGTCACTTTCGATGATTTGAAAAACGGAATGAGTGAGGCTCAGTGGGACATCGTAGTGAAGAGTGCTATTGATTTCTCTTCTTTAGTCTGCACCACTCTTGACAACTATGCTCCTAAGGATTTCTGTGAGGAATACAGCAAGCAGAATCCTATTCCGGTAGATGAGGAGTAACGTTGACGAAGACGAAAACGAAGACGAAAATGGGCGACGTGAGAAATTGCGTCGCCTATATTATTTTAAAAAACAAAAGCGGCTGGCATTAACTGTGCCAGCCGCAATTCATTTCATTGTTAAGATTCCAATCTTATTTTGTCACTGCGCGAACACATACGCCTTGATATCTGTACAATGCAGATATTGAATTTTTACTTGAAAGATTTAGGCAGCTTGAAGTCATAGCACTAATTGTTTTAGTTGCAGGATGGACGTATAAAGAAGATGAGTTATAATAGCATTCATTCTCTGATACCAGCTTTTTTTGGTCCATATATCCTGTATAAGGCAAGAATATAATGTTGTTGTTAGTTTTGGATTTTCCAATGAAACCACCTACACCAGTGCCATTGAAATTGCTTGTTTTTTCCCATGAACAACCATTAAGAAGTTCTTTGAGTTCTTCCATAGTAGGCATACGCCAATCCTCACCCCAGTTTACAGTAGCTGCGTCATCTTCAGGTTCTAACACGGATATATTGTCAACTATACCATCCCAATCATCATTGTTGTATTTAGAGAGATAGTCGTAGGACACATTATTATGTGGGTTAAGAGTAGTCCATTTATATGATTCCCAGTCGTAGTATTCATCATACTTTATGTTCCTTGGCGTAGATTCTCCCCAAGCATAATAGTTTCCTATTTTAGTAGGGGAATTTGCACCGACATTGTATGTCGCCCATTTGACACTTAGTCCAAGGTCGACGTAAGTATATCCGCCTACATTACCATTGACATTAACACCGTTTACAATTGTGCTGTCTTTGTATTTAGCATATATGTCCAAATCCATTACCACCTCTGCGAATGATCTGCTCCAACCGCTGAACTTAAACGGTCCTTCTATATTTGGAGCCTGTGGAGCAATCGCGCCCTTTCCTTTCTCTACCAACTGACTCTCAATAAGAGTGCTGTCGGAGGAATAGAAATTAACTCTGAATTGTTTTGTTCTAACCGCTCTGACGGCGAATTTGTTGACACGGTCTTTATTACCCCAAGTGATATCTTTTTTTGGACCAAATGTAAGAATATATCCATAGTTTGGCTGGTTAGTTGGAAGATTGGATGCCCAATACGTACCCATTTCATTACCTTCTTCATTAACAGGCAAGAAAATGACATTGTCATTTGTTTTAGAAGTTCCTACACAGCCAGCCACACCTGTATTGTTGTAGTTGTCTGTATAAACCCAGTCGCACCCTTTGATCAACTCTAACTGCTCCATGTCGGTTGGCATACGCCATATGTCTCCCCAATTGGCGTTGGCAGCGTCATCTTCTGTTTCCAAACGATCTATACCGTCGACTTTGCCATAATATTTTTCAGTGCAATACTTATTTATGTTCGTAGACTTGCCATCACACCATTTGTAGTTTGCCCATAAGGATGTGTCCTTTTCTGTAGTTTCACCCCATGCGAAATGACTTCCATATTCAGATGGTTTTGTGGATCCGACATTGTATGCCGCCCACAGCAAACCGCTTGGCAAACCTAAGTCGACGTAATGATAACCACCTGCATTACCGTTGACATCCGCGCCTTCAATGTTTGGCTCGGCCTCATATATAGCATAAACTCTCAAATCCTTAGTCACTTTACTGAAAGATGAATCACTCCATCCGACAAAATGATGTTTTTTGACTGTCGGTATCTCGGGAGCTGTAAGGGAAACGCCTTCAATCACTCTGTGGCTACTTAAAATGGTGCTGTCGATACCATAGAAATTCACCTTGAAATATTCTTTGGGATCAGCAATACCACGGGCCTGATATCCCCAATAGCGTTCTCGTATGGATGTGCCACCATCGTCGCTCGTGAAAAATAATATACCACACTTATCAGGTTCATCGCTGGCAAGAGTGGCTGTCTGGTATAAGCATGCTGAACCGAAGAATGTCACTTCTCCATGTATGTAAGTGAAGGCAGGGAAGAAAATGGTTTTCCCATTTTTTTTCGACTTTCCCAGTTCGCCTGAGACACCAGTACGGTTATAGTTCGTTTCCCACGACCATTCGCATCCATCCAATAGCTCATATATTTCTGATGCTTTCGGCAAACGCCATATACTTCCCCAGTTGGCAGCAACTGCGTCATCTTTCAAACTCAAGTTTTTGAGGTTGTCTACTTTTCCCCATGTGCTGTCGGTGCAGTATTTGCTCATGGTCTTTCCTTCATCGCTCCATTTGTACGTTTCAATACAATAATTGCGCTCTGCATTAGGCTCTGTCTCACCCCATGCGAAATAATCTCCTTTTCTTAATGGAGATGTTGCGCCTATGTTGTAAGTGGCCCATAATTTGCCGCTTGGTAATCCTAAATCTACATATGTGTAGCCATTGATTTTACCGCTGACACTAACTCCTTGGACTTTTGTGTCTGTTGTGTCTTCAGTTATAATTGCGTCTACACAATCAATCTCTGCGATCTTTTCTACTGAATGCAACTCTTCAACACCATCTTTTGATGCTTTGTTTATACGCATGAAGCGGTCTGATGTGGAAGTTTTTTTCGTAGTTAATACTTCCAACTTTATCAAGAATATAGGTATAGACATTGTTGTCCGTTTTCTGGACGCGCAAGTATGAAACGGCCCCTGCCACAAAGGTAATCATTGGTATTGTGGCAGCTAATAAATATTTTTTCATCATTTTAATTACTTACGAATAACTTTGATTGATTTAGTTCCGACTGTCAACACGTAGATGCCTTTCTGGTTGGGTAGTGTGACTACAGCGGATCCTTCGTTGTCTGTCGACGATGAAGCAACGGCTATTCCATCCATATTCACTACTGTTATCTTCTCGTTTGCTTTGGCGTTTTGCACTTGTAGTCTGGCCTCGTCAATAGAAAAGATACTCATCATATCTGCCAACTGCTCCTTTGCTGCTGTCTCTTCAAATTCAGAAAAATGAAAGTTCTTGACACTGCTGATAGCGTAACTTGTTGTTGCATTGCCATTCACCACTAACTGCTCGTTCTCAAATGTCACTACTGGGTCTTCCTCTAATAGAAAACTGATTTTTGACGTGGATTTCAATTCCACTATCATGAATTGCTTTTCCGCATTAGCATAAAATAGGCTTGACAATAAGCCTAAAACTGTAAGAAATTTTTTTACCATATAATGTGAATGAGGGTCCTGTTTAATGTAACTCTTCCGCCGACCCCAATTTTAGCTAGAAGAATTATAAGGTTTCTGAGTGAAATCTGTCTGCAAAGTTAGTATTTTCATTGTATATACAAAAGCGGCTGGCACACAATGCCAGCCGCTAATATTTGCTTTGCCTTATTATATTTGAGTCTTATTTAGAGACAGCACGAACATTGCAACCGTAGCTACGGCTCTCAAAATCAGTCACTGGATCATAATCATCATTGTTAGCTCGCCATTTTCCAAATAGCAAACAATAAGCATTATCTGAAGAAACGTCATCCAAACTAGATGTCCAATAATGACCTCCTGAATAAATCAAACCGCCAGATTGACCATCTCCATCACGGAAATAAATAACATTGCCATTGTAGATGGATGTTCCTAAAAGTCCCCATTTTTCAGCTCCACAGCCATCAAAATTTTCAACCCATTCCCAAGTACAGCTTTCTATTAATTCTTTCATATCCTTGTTTGTCGGCATACGCCATGTAGAATTCCAATTAGCTGTCGCAGCATCATCTACAGCCTCCAAAACAGTCTTACTATCTTTTTCAGTATACTTAGATAAGTTATCCATGGTACCAAACTTATAGTGCGACCATCCGAATTCTTCCTTGGTTTTTGTTTCTCCCCAAGCGAAATAATCACCTGTTTCTGAAAGTTTTGTGGCGCCGACATTGTAGCATGCCCATTTCAACCCACTTGGCAATCCCAAGTCGACATAAGGGTGATCTCCTATTTTGCCATCGATAATCAGTTCATATTTAGCATAGATATTTAAGTCACTCTGAACTTTAGTGAATGAAGAGTCACTCCAACCGACGAACTTATAAGCCGCTTTTTCTGGACCCTCTGGTGCTTTTGCACTATCATCTTTGCCAATTAACTGGCTACTTAGAAGCTTCTTATCTGCAGAATAGAAATTAACTTTGTAGGAATTGCCACAAACCGCACGTATCTGACCGCCGTGGCAACGAGAAAAGCTGTTTGTCATACTCATAGTTTTTCCACTTCTAAGATCAATTATATGCACGCTTGTATAGTCCGTAGAATTTTGGGAATAAATTGAAGAAGAAAGGTATTTACATGCGTCATTTAATTCATATGAATTTGAGATATAACCATGTAAAGGAAGGAATATTACATTTCCATTAACTTTTGATATACCCATCATACCCTGCACTCCTGTACCATTGAAATTATCAGTCCATTCCCATGTACAACCTTTTTGTAGTTCTAACTGTTCTGCATGAGTTGGAATATGCCAGGATTCGCCCCAATTGTATGTCGCAGCATCATCTTCGGTTTCCAAAGTCGTCAATTTATCTTCCTTATTATATTTTTTAAGATTAGTGTCTTTAGTTGTGCCGTTAAATCTATAGCCTGTCCAGTTAAAATTCTTTGTTTTAGAGTTATATTCTCCCCACGCAAAGTAATTACCTTTTTCAGATGGAGCCTTAGCTCCAACATTGTATGAAGCCCACTTCAATCCGCTTGGTAATCCAAGGTCAACATAGTCATATTCGTTGACTGAACCACTTGTGACTACCAATGGCACATACTGAGCGTATACATTCAAATCACTTTGTACGTTTGAAAGAGTTGTGTCACACCAGCCAACAAATCTATAGTCTTTTATAGCAGGAGCTTTGACTGTTTCACAAGCCATATCCTTCTCGACTGTCTGTGTCTCTATAAGAGTTGTGCTGTCAGATGCGTAGAAGTTGATTGTGTAATATGTGATTTTGCTATACAACGCATAGATATCCATATCTGTTTTTGGTGAGATAAAGCTTGAGTCGCTCCATCCGATAATCTTATAGCCTTCCAGTTCTGGAATTTCCACCAAAGATGTGGACGTTCCATCCATAACATACTGGCTTTTAATAAGTGTACTGTCCAGATTATAGAAATTAATTGTATAAACGGGTTTGGCTGTATACTTGGCATAGATGTCCAAATCTTTAGTCACACAAACAAATGCGGAATCACTCCAGCTGAAGACAAAACTGTCTTTTATGTCTATAGTAGGAAGAACAGCCGGACGACCAGAGAACACAGTTTGTGAGTCAATAACAACACTGTCCTGATCATAAAATTTTACGTTGAATTTTTCTGGCGATACTGGTCTAACACAAAGTCCACAATAACGAGTGTAACCATTCATTTTTAGTGTGTCTGAAGCACTCGCAAATTGAGCATAAACACTACCTTGTGTTGGGTGTATGTCTGATGTCCAAAATCCAGAATAAGATTTGCTAACAGTTGACTGGTTTTTTATGCCGGAAAATGGAATGAAAATGGTATTTCCATTTGTTTTGCTTGTACCCAATACACCTGATATTTCTGTGTTATTAAAGTTACCAACCTTCTCCCATGTACATCCTGTTGCCAACTCAAGCACTTCGTCTTCTGTAGGCATACACCACGAGTCTCCCCAGTTTACTGTGGCTGCATCTTGGTCGGCGGTTAATTTTGGGGGATTGTTAGTTACTTTGTAAGTAGTTGAGCCGAAAAATGATTTTGCCTCAGTCTCTCCCCACGAATAATAGTTTCCATATTCTGTAGGCAGAGTTGCTCCCACATTGTATGTTGCCCATTTTAGTCCGCTTGGCAGCCCAAGATCAACATAGGAATGGCTCTCAATTCTTCCACTAACGCTTACGCCTTGTACTGCAGTGTCTGTAGTGTCTGAGATGGTTGAGTCATTTGTCAAAATAACCTCAACCACACTGCTTACATCATACTTATCGACTTTTCCATCTGCTGTCTTCGTAAACATATTCCAAGATGCTTTGGATTCATCTTGCTCATAATCTATCTGTTCAACTTTATCGACGTCATATTTTACGACGTTGTCGTCAGTTGTTTTTACCTGCATGTATGTAACTGCTCCTGTTACAATCGCAAGCATTGGTACCGTCGCTGATAATAAATATTTCTTCATTAGTCATTTTTTTACAAAAATAGTGATTGTTTTCTTATACGCAAAAATTGTAATAAAGTAATAGGAACCATTAATTTACAATAATTTTATGATGAATTGGATGATTTCTCGGATCAACATAGCAAAAAACACTTTTCTATAACATATTTTTATATTCTTTTATAAAGTGCTAAAAATCAAATGGTTAATTTGTATCTCCAAATTATGTGTTGAAGGGCATAAGGTTTTGTTAACAATTATTTAATTTTTGCTCTACTTTTGTTAAAAACGATTAAGACAGCGTTGCAGTTAGGCGCAATTCCCACGCTGAGTTTTACTATCGAATCTCTTTAGGGAATTGGAGGGACGTAAAAGGATTTTGGAAAAGGGACACATTATTTAATTTATTTAAGACTAGGACTAATTAAAAGGATTTTATTAGAGGATTTAAGGATTGATATTTTTTAGGGGTTTTATTATGCGGAAATGAGAGTAATTATTGTTAATGAGACTTTGAACTTTAGTCATTGAAAAAATAAAAGCAAAACTACAATTACTATAATCCGCCGGACGTAAGTCTGGCGGTTTAAGTTTTAAATGAAGATGAAAATAAATTGAAAAAACAACAAACTCTGCAATTTATTTTCATATCTTTTATTATATTTGTTGAAAAATAACATAAACCAATATTATTAACCTAAAAAACAAAAGGATTATGGCTGGAACACAATTTGCAAAATATGTATGGCTTGTCGATATTCTACGCCAGTACAAGCGTCTTACTTACAAACAGATCAGCGAGAAGTGGAAATATTCGGGATTCGGAAACGAAGAAAAATTGTCGCTTCGTACTTTCCATAATTTCAAGAATGGAATCGCTGATGCGTTGGGTATCGATATTGAGATCGACAAGAGTGTGAAGGGATACTACTATCATATTGCAGAATCCTCTTTGGATGACAAGAAGTCTGTTAGGTCGTGGGTGATGGATTCCTACTCTGTGTTGAATCAGGTGATGGCCGACAAACAGTTGGAAAACAGAGTACAGTTTGAAAAAATCCCGTCGGGAAACACTTGGCTTACAGCTTTCATGCAGGCTATGCGAGAAAACAAGGTGGTGAAGATCACATATAAGAAGTTTAGCGACGATGTGGAGAAGACTTTTGAGGCTGAACCTTATTTCATGAAGGTGGCCAACCGACGCTGGTATGTGATTGTGAGAGCCCTTCACTATGTGGAGAAGAACAAGCAGAATAAGACGCATGACGACGAGATCCGTGTCTACGCTCTCGACCGTATCGTCGACCTTGAGATCACAGACAGGACTTTCAAGATGGATAAGGATTTCGACGCTGAGAAATTCTACGACGGATGTCTTGGAGTGATGCATACCAAAGATCCAAAACAGCGAGTTTTGATCAAGGCATACGGAGGAGCGAGAAATTATATGGAGACGTTGCCCTTCCACGAGTCGCAGAAGATAGTGTCGAGTGACGGTGAATCCACAGTGTTTGAGATGAATGTGAAGGTCACGAATGATTTTCTTCAGCTTGTGATGATGCAAGGGGATATGATAGAGGTGTTGGAACCGGCGTCTGTAAGAGAACAGATGAAAAACTTGGCAAAAACATTGATGAAGTATTATGATAAATAAAGCTACAATTTTACGCATTTGATGGTTTGTGAGTATAAAATTTACGTTATGGTAAGGATATATTCATGGTCGCAATTACCTTTGCGGAAAATAATTTATGCAAATTGTAGAAGTGTTTTACTTTAGTCTTAATCAATGGAATTATTTTGATGAGGGTAATAACGGCTCAACACTTTAAAATATTTTTATGCCTATAAGAGTCGTATAGGCAAAAGAAAATTTATGAAAAAAATACTTTATTTTTTGGGTGCTCTTGCTTTGATGGCAGGATTTGTGTCATGTGACAAGGAGGAAGGCGAAGACGATGGCAATTCTAAGAAAGCTAAGAAGTTGACAAAAGTTGTTGATGGTTCTTCTTATTACAGCTTCGTTTACGATGAATCTGGAAGATGTTCGTCTTATTATGATTCGTCAGAAGAGGAAACTGCAAAATACACTTATTACGACGGAAAGATTGTTGAAGAGGTGTGTCTTCCTGACGGAGAGGTGAGAGTGACAACAACACTAGCACTTAATTCAGACGGTTATGTCAAGTCGATGAAGGTTGAGAACGGTGGAGCTGAGATCACAGTATACTCGTATGACAATCAGGGACAGTTGGTTTCTGAAACTGTTTCTGACGAGGATGGCTACACTCGCACATCTAAGTACACATGGGAGAATGGAAACATCACAAAAGTGGAGACTCATGAGCAGGAAGACGATGATGAGTCGCTTGATTTGGTATACTTTCTTGAGTATACAAACAGTGAGAATCCTACACCAATCGAGAATAAGGTAGGCTTCACAATTATGCAGTTTGAGGGTGACTATAGCACACCATATACAATGATCGGCACTAGCTTGAAGAATCTTCCTGTAGGAATAAAGTATACAGTGTTTGGTGAAGAATATACTTCAACTCTAACATGGACTTTGGACGCTGATGGTTATCCTACAAAGATGTTGTCGAAGGAACGTAACTATGAGAGCTCTGTAGAGTTCGTTTGGGAATAATAATTTATTAAATTTATAGATAGTAGAGACACAATTATGTGCCTCTACTGTTTTTTTTGCGCGTTATGTTATAACACAACGCGCAAAAAAAAAGAGAACCATTTCTGATTCTCTTTAGTACCCAGACCCGGGATCGAACCGGGATGAGTTGCCTCACTGGTGTTTGAGACCAGCGCGTCTACCGATTCCGCCATCTGGGCTCCTCATTTCTGAATTGCGATGCAAAGGTATAGCTATTTGAAGTAGTTTGCAAGTGTTTTGGAGAATATTTTTTAAGAAATGTTAAAACTTACTATGAATCAGATGATTAAAATTTATTGTTTGTTCGCTTTTTTCACGTCGCTCCGTGCAGAAAAGATTATGAATCACATAAAACACTTTATAAAATTTGTTAATACCGCAATTTTTTTAGACATTTGCAAATTAAAATCTAACATAAACACTAAAAATAATAGGGTACACACATAAACTTTAAATGCATGAAAGGAATAATGCGTAAATACATATATGGAGCATCTGTGGCTCTCGTAATGTCGACGGGTGTTCTAAATGCTGTGCCGGTACATATCAATTCCGGCAACCCTGCCTATCCATTCCCTCAGTTTTTGGAATATGCGTCTGGCGATAACTTGGGAACAAAGAATCCTGAGGGCGTTGTGCATATTGAGATGGAGCAGGATATCCGTGACGCTTACCAGATCTTCGCTAATGAGTGGGAGTATACAGGCGACGTGATGGATGGTGTCAAATACATCCGTGGTAATATCGGTTGTCCTTACGACTGTCGTGAGGGTGACGGTTACTCTATGCTCGCAGCTGCGGTGATGGGTGATAAGGACGCATTCGATGGTCTATGGTTCAGAATCCATGATAGTTTCCGTCCGGGATCTACCAGTTACATGACAGGAGCAAAGATCGGTGGCGGAGAATATGGAAATTTGATTATTGGAGACCAAAACAATAACTGTTCGGCTACCGACGGTGATAATGAGATTGTGTTAGCCTTGTATATCGCTTGGCGCCAGTGGGGTGACGATAGCGGTCATAAGGGTGCTAATGGTGAGGCGATCTCATATAAGAAAGATATGATTGAGGTCACTCGTGGTCTTGTGGCTTTGTATGAGGAGAGATTCAAGACTGAGAATCCTCGACGCGTGACTACAGGTGACGTCGGCCTTGACGGTTACTTGAAGAATGGTACGACTTGGCCTGAGGTGACTGGGTGGGGAAATGCTAACCCTACAGTGATGAATGGTGTCGACTATATCCCTGAGTATAAGGGTCCGGTCAATATGCACACCGACTATAGCTCACCTGCCTATTTCCGTGAATTCTATGATTTGATTATGGCCCTTGACCTTCCAGAGTCATCTGAGTGGGAGAGAGAGCAGTATCGTAGATGTGAGGCTTCGTGCGACTGGATGGTCGGCAACTGGTTGAGCCAGTCTGCTAAAAATCTATTCTTTGGTGAGGAGGCTTCAATCTCTGCGAATAATGTGGTGACATTGGAGGCAGGAAACCAGGGTGGACGTTTCCGTTCGGCTTGGCGTACCGCTCTTAATTATGTATGGCATGGAAATCCAACATATACATGGGATCCTGTCTCACATACAGTAAAAAATGGTGGCAACACATTTGAGAAAGACTGGTGTGACAGATTTGCTGAGTTTATGAATGATCCTCAGGGATGGGATAAGTCAGCGTCATGTACTGAGTTTGGTGGAGGTCCAGAACTAACTTATAAAGGTCCAGGTACACTACACTGGGATATCGGTCCTGACGGTTCATTCCCTAAGAGTGAGTTTATCTTCAACTGGGTGGCAGGTGTCGGTATGCCGGCTGCTATTGGATCTGGAGATTTAGAGTTGTCAGGTTTGCTTTATAGAACATGTAATATCGAGTGGGATATCACAGAGGGTGGTGACGGTTATCTTTCAAGTAAGCCTCACTATTTCCACGGTTTCTTCCGTTGGTTGGGTATGCTAATCGCTACTGGTAACCACCAGGCGCCAAGTGTGATGAAGCCATCTGCCAATATGAAGATCTACCGTGCTATCGAGGATAGCGTGACATTTGCATACACAGGTGATGAGCTAACTTATTTGCTTGATTATCGTAACTTTGGTACAGTCGACGCGAAGAATGTCGTCATCGTGGAAAATGTGCCAGCTGATTTCGTATTCGTAAGTGCGAGCGACGGTGGTAAGTATGATGCAGGATCACACACAATCACTTGGAATATCGGAACTGTGGCTGGATTCAAGAGCGACGAGTCGGAAGGTCCAGCGTTGAATTTGAAGGGAGCCAACTTGTCTAAGACAATGGGACAGGTGTCTTATAAGTGTAAGATTGGTCCGAATGCGTTCGGTAGATATTGCACTACAGCCGACATCACTTGTTCTAATGGTACTGGCTGGACAACTAATGAGTATCCTAACTATGTCACTGCCACAATGCAGCGTAACTGCGTCGACGTCATCAAGCGTGCTTTGAAGATTGAGAAGACTTCCGACGTGGAGAAGGTTAATCCAGGCAACTTGGTTGAGTACAAGATCAACTTCGAGAACTCATCAGAGGCTGGTTGGCTTGACGGTGGACGTCCTCGCGTCAACATCGGTATTTCAAACAGTGGTCTTGGCACATCACAGCAGTGGTTGAGATTCCGTCTTTACAACGACGCTATCGAGCCATATATCAACTATGGAAACTATCGTATCGCATATTATATGTATGATGCAGGTCTCGACTGTCTTGCGGGAGAAGAGGATTGCCCTAATGGATGGGGTTGGTACACAGCCATCTATGAAGGAAAGAGATCGGCGGCTGATAAGGTAAACGTAACTCACGAGACAATCGTAGAGGGATCGGATGATTATGGTAAGTGGAACCAGAGAATGTGTATCCAGTTTGCTCCGCTTTTGGTGACAACTACAGCACATTTGTCTAACTACTATGGTATGGGATCCCGAATCCACAAGGGAGGTACAGAGCCTCTACGTGTGGCTGGCTATCTATATCCAAGCAACTGGGCATCTACAAACTTTGCTGACGACTGGTCGTGGGATGCAAAGGCGGAAGATGCCGAGGATGGTAATTATCATCCTGTATCACCAAGCTGGCAGACTATTGATCCAGAAACAGGAAAATCTGTCGAGATTCCTGTAACAGAATATTTGCCAAGCGTATGTGAGAAACCAACTCATGTAGTCAAGAATATCCTTGTCGAGGAGTATGATGGTTATGTATGGCGTCGAATCCTTGGTACGGGTCCTATGGCTGGACGTGAGGCAAGAGACGTTGTCGTGATTGATACCTTGCCTAAGGGAATGGAGTTTGTCGACTTTATGAATGATTGTCCGCTTGCTGAATATGGAGCGAGCTGGGATAAATATCAGATTGCTGACGGACGTTGGGTAGTGAAATGGGAGATTCCAATCATGCAGGTCAAGCAGAAAGGATCTATCATCTACACAGCGATGGCAAGTTTCCCTTCAGGTGCGGAGTGTGAGACAGATGATGAGTTGACAACAAACGTGGCTTGGATTCTTGCTGAGAAGAACTCTCCATTGTCTGATACTGCCGAGGTCACTGTGACATGTGCTAAGGTGCCAAAACCAATCCTTCCTACCACACTTGTCAAGACTGTTGATAAGGAGAAGGTACAGATTGGTGATGATGTGACATATACTATTGAGTATGAACAAACTCACGGAGCTATCTTTGATGATGCTCTTGAAAACGTCTCTGATTGGACAGCGAATGGCTCAGCAATGAAAAATGGAATGCTTACTATTTCACAGAACTCTTCCGCTTCATTCAAGAATTCGCTTTCAAAGAATATCTATGTAGAGTTTGACGCAAATATCGCACAGGATCAGGAAAGCGAGATTGTCTTGAGAGACAATATACATATTAAGTTTAAGTATAACAGCTCAAACGGTATGAATATCACTTGTCTTGATGGAACAAAGGAGGTGGAGAAGGCAACAGTTGCTTTGAAGAATAACCCTTCACGTTGGAAAATCAGACTTCAGGATGATATCCTTCAAATGTGGTTCGGAAAAGACACTTCCGCTGGTGCCGCATTCACTGCATCTGGATTGACAGAAAAAGAAGGAAAACTATCATTCAATGGTATAGGATGGGGTGAGTTCAAATACTCTAACATGCATGTCCATACTGACTATGCGTATGATTTGACTATCGTCGACAATAAGCCAGAGGAGATCACATTCGGTTCGGCTGACGAGGGAGGTAAACTTGTTGGTGATTCTATCGTATGGGAGTTTGAACATGGAATGAACAAACCAATTCCATACGGAAAGAAATATACTGTCACATGGACAGGTACAGTCGACGCTTGTAATGAGGTTTTGATCAACCAGGCATACGCTCAGTTGCTTGGCCATTCAGATGATGAAATTCGTGCTCAGGCTACAAGTGAGTGTATCGACGACGCTTGTGAGGGAGTGCAGAAAGCAGAACTTACAATCAAGGATTCAGAGATTTGTGCTGGCGACTCTACAGTGCTAAAAGCCGTTGGTTCACCAAAGAGCAGCAAGTATGAGTATGAGTTCTTCCTTGGCAATACAAGTTTGGGTGACGCTACAACAGTAGATTCATTCATTGTTAAGGAGATGGGAGATTACAAGGTGAAGATTTCGGATCCATCTTGTCCAACTGCAAATCCAGCGTCTTCTAAGACAGTCTCATTGATAGTGAATGCTCTTCCAGACGAGGAGATCACAGATAAGGCTGTGATCTGTGAGAATGAGGCACTTAAGCTTGGCGACGTTGCTGTTGACGACCACACAATCGAGTGGTATGGCGATAAGAATAAGACTATTGTTGTAGACGCGGAAGATATCCCTGCTGAGGATGTCCGCAACACATACTTCTATGTGCTTACTTCTGAGGCTACAGGATGTAAGGGTGAATTGAAAGAGTGGGATGTGACAATTAATGAAGTACCGTCTACTCCGACAGTGAAGCCTGAGAAGGAGTTGCCTCTAAAGGACGGAGTGAGCGAGAACATCACCAATATGGCTTCCGCTTCAGAGAGTGGAAACTATGTGGTATGGTATAAGAGTGAGGATGCCGCAATAAAGGATTCGGTAAAGGCTCCTATCCTTGTCGACTTGAGCAACGCGGGTAAGGTCACTTATTATGTGCGTGAGAAATCACCGGAAGGATGTATCGGAGACCTTGTCCCAGTGAGCGTATTGATCACAAGCAGCCAGAAGCCAAATCCTAACGACACAACAATCTGTGTGGGAGAGGAGATCGACGTCACTACTCTTGTTGAGGCAGAGGAAGGAAATACTTTGATCTGGTATGACGAGAATGGAGATGAGATGGATGCTCCAGAGAAATACACTTCTGAGGAGGCTGGTGTGAAGGAGTTCTCAGTCGCTCAGACAAATGGAACAGCGGTCAGCGACAAGTCGACATTCACAGTCACTACAGTGGCAGTGTCTGATTTGAAGGAAGATGTGATTAACTATTGTGCTGGTGAAGAGGCTGTGAAATTGACAGCTAAGGTGGACGCTGCCAATTGCGCGACTTGCAAGATGCCTACATCATACAACTGGTATTTGAAAGGTCAGCCTACAACGGACTTGACACCTGAGACAAATGTGACAAGCACAAGAATGTACGACTATGAGGTAGAGCCTGTATATGAGATATCGAAGGGACACGTTTGTGTCGGCAAGAAAGTTTCTGTCGAGGTCAACGTGGAGTTTGTGCCAGCGGTTATGCCAGACCACGCTATCCACTATACATTGTCGGATGCTGTAGATGGCAAGTTCCCTACTTTGATAGAGCAGGATCCTACAGCTGTTTCGGCCGCATTAGGCAATAAGCTTGTATGGTACGACGCTAATGGCAATGAGATTGGAGATAAATCACCGTCGCCAGAGATGGTTACAGATGACGCTACAGTCACATATCAAGTAAAGCAGGTAAACAAGGAGGGATGCGCAAGTGAGTTGCAGGACGTTACAGTGATCATAACAAAGACACCGGTTCCGGCAACTACTATCGCTTACTATTGTGATGGCGATACTCCAGATCCTATCGAACAATTTGCAAAGGTTACAGACAGTGGCTACTCATTGATCTGGTATGATGGAGATCCAAAGAAGGGAGGTACACAGCTTTCTTCTGCTCCTGCGATTGATGTTACAACAACCCCAGGTGAGCCTGAGACTATACGACAGTATTATGTGGCTCAGGGTAACGACACTGAGACAAGTAGCGCTAACGTTGTCGAGGTCCATATTTTCTCTAATCCAGAGCTTATCACTCGAGACAGTGCTTCTTGTGAGAAGCCGGTTGACATCAACGGATTATGGTCGGATATCAGCAAGAAAGTTGAGTTTACCACATTCTACACTGCATTCGGAAGCACACTTGGTCAGGATGAGATCGTGACATCTTCTGGAACATACCGAGTTGAGGGATCATTCAATGTAGGTGTTGCTCCAAATATCAAAGAGTGTAAATCGACAAAGGCACCAATCGTGGTGGAGATCCACACTTTGGGATCTGTTGAGATTGAAGGTGCTGATGCTGTTTGTCCAAACACAGCGGTGGAGTTGAACATCAAGATCTCTGACGAGGAAATTTTTGACTCAACATTGACATACGTTTGGAACAAGCCAAACAACGCTTCTGCAGAGAAAGAGTTTGTAAGTGACCCTATTAAGGCAGAGACAAAATTCTCAGTGACTATCTCTGACGGTGTCTGCAAAAAGACATTCGACAAGACAGTGTCAATCAATACAGGAAAGATTGACGGAAACATTGAGATTTCGGAGGATGACAATGAGAATTCACCAGTTAAGATGAATGCCACAGCCGACGGAACTAAGTTCCACAGTTGTGGAGGAGATGTTAAGATTGTTGCTGATGTGGTCGGTTCAGAGTTTGTTTGGGATGACGGTACTGAGGGCAACACTATCACAAGGAAGGGTGGAGTCTACAAGGTTTCTTATAAAGATGCCAACGGATGTACAACAGGCTTCTCTGTAGAGATCTCACCAAATCCTATTAAGGACAACACAGTCAGATTCGACACTACATTGTGTGAGGGAGAGAATGTCACATTGGTAGCTGCATTGACTGCCGGAACAGAAAAGCCAGACGTCGTTTGGAAGAAGGATGGAGATGAGATAAGCAATGAAGCTTCACTTGTGTTGAAGAAAGTGACAGCGGCTGAGGCTGGTGAGTATACATACGAGGCTACAAACAGAGGCTGTAAGGCTGATGGAACATTCGGAACTTTGACAATTCTTCCACGTCCAACTTATACAATCAAGGATGTAGAAGTTGTATGTGCCGGAGAGTCGGAAGAGATCGGTCTTGAATCGCTTACTCCAACAACAGCGGAAGTTGAGTGGGCTGAGAATCCAACATTGGTAAGCACAGGCAACACTGCCGTCGTTACTCCTGAGGCTGATGAGACATACTCATTCACAATCAGCCAGAACGGTGGATGTAAGATCACTGAGAAGATCACAGTCAAAGTGGCTCAGCCAATCGAATTCAGCATCAACGCAAACGACACAACAGTATGTGAGTACAATGCCGGAAATTTGAGATTTGGTTTGAAGGTTGTGAGTGGCGATGTGATGAGTTATGAGTGGACTGACAGCAAGGATTCAGTAGTCTCGACAAGTAGTGTGCTTAGATTCAATGAGAAGGAGATCGGAACATATAAGTACACTGTAAAACTTACTTCTGAGGCTTGTCCGTCTGCAACTGATGATATTGAGGTTAGAGTTGCAGGCACACCGATGATTGAGACTATCAATAAGATCGACTACCATAATATTGAGATAGTGCCAAGTACTGAAGTTGGTGAGGCTCCATTCGAGTACAGAATTGATGCCAACGAATTCTCATCTTCTGAAGAGGTACGTGTCAACTATGGTCATCATACAGCGGTGATCAAAGATGTCAACGGATGTACAAGCAGTTATGAGTTTGACACTGAGGCTCCAGAGTTTGAGATTCCATCAGTTATCACTCCTAATGGCGACGGTACGAACGACGGATTTATCTCACAGGTAATCGCGGAAGCATACCCGGATGCCAAGGTCACAATCTTCGACCGTTACGGAAAGAAGCTTGCAGAGATCAAGGGTGATGAGGCTTGGGATGGAACTTACCTTGGAAAGAAGATGCCGTCTACCGATTATTGGTATGAGATCTGGATCGACGAGATCAGAAAGAAATACGTCGGACACTTCACATTAATCAATGATTAATGATTGATAAATAAATGATAAAACGGTCTGTGAAAGCAGACCGTTTTTTATTTGGAATAATTTCCTAAAAAATAGTACCTTTGTAACCTGAATTTAATTAGGATTACTTATGAGATTAATTGCAACATTGTTTGCTGCATGTGGTGGCTTGTTGATGATGTCTTCGTGTGGAGATGAGATTACCAATGAGTATATCACAAATGAATACACAAACATTTACAATAAGGAGTATTACTCTACAGTCCTTTCCAACCAGAAAGAGATTACTGAAGATATACGTGCGCCATTCTTGAAGAAAGGAGACACTGTTGCGATCTTCGCATTGTCAAACGCAGTTTCTCAGGCAGAGATGTCGGCTGGAATTGCTACGATCAAGAGTTGGGGTTTGAATGTGATAGAGGCTGATAATCTTTATAAAGTAGACGGAAGATATGCCGGCACTTTGGCAGAGAGAGTTGATGGCACACAGAAACTAATTGATAATCCGTCGGTGAAGGCTTTGATTGCCGCACGTGGAGGCTACGGTGCTGCGATGACACTTCCGTTCATTGATTTGGAGGCACTTATTGATAATCCGAAATGGATTGTTGGTTATAGCGACGTCACTGCGGTACATGCTGCAGTCAATAATCTTGGTGTGGAGACTATTCATGGAGGTATGGCCCAGAATCTTTCCAACGCCACAACAGCAGAGAGCCTTCGTAAGGCTTTGTTTGGTGAGGCTGAAGGTTTGCAGATCTCTACTAATAAAAACTGCAAGGAGGGTGTAGCTGAAGGAAGACTCGTAGGTGGAAACCTATCGTTGATCTACAGCCTCGGTGGCACAGCTTACGATTTGAACACAAAGCAGTCAATCCTTTTTATTGAGGATACTGGTGAGAGCAACTACAGTTTGGACAGAATGCTTACTCAGCTTAAGTTGAGTGGCAAACTTGATAATATCGTCGGAGTTGTTGTAGGCCAGTTTATCAAGATGAATCAGGGTAACGACAAGAGTGTAGAGGAGATTATCGCAAGTAAGTTTGCTGACCAGGATATTCCGATCATGTATGGAGTCAACGTCGGACATGATCAGCCAAATAATGCAATTTGTCTTGGCAGACGTGTAAGATTGACTGTTGACGCTACAAATGCGTCTCTAAGATATGTTGATTAAATTTATCGTGGAATGAGAATTTTTTTGCTTTGTTTCTTGATGTCCTTTGCTTTAGGAATATCTGCTCAGTCCAACAAACACAAACAGTTGTTTGACGAGATTGCGGAAATGTCTAGACTTATTGAAATGTTTAAGTTTGAAGATTCTTTATTAATTCATTCGGACAAAATGAAGTCGATCAATGATTCCCTTAGTAAGTATAAAGTTGAGAATGTAATTCTCAAAATAACACTAAGTGAGATATTGGACTCTGCTTATTCAAAGATCAAGCCTGTTCCAGAGGTCGAATTGCAGAAGTTGAAAAGTTGTATTTCGTCTTCTTCTGCCTTTTCTGACTGTTTCGATTTTTATACTATTGAAATTTTGAAATTAAAAGACAAAAAACTGAAAGATAAATTAGATTCGTTGAAGAGTAATCCCAATGCCAGTGTGTCTCAGTGGAATTATTATAGTGTCAATGATTTAAGAAAAGCATCGCGAGTTATGCAGTTGCAAGAAGAGTTTATGAAAAGGAGAAGTAATCCAGACGCTGAATTTGAAGATTGGGGAGGTTATAGTGCTGATGATTTGAAAAATGCAATGCAATATTTAGAGGAATTTAGTAACAATAAATATTTGCAGAGGTTTAGGATTGCAGATGATGCTTTACTGGAAGTCTTTTTTAAGCATCGTTCAGCTCAAAACAAATTATTGAAGGAGAAAGGTATCTCCTACATAGTCAGATAAAGTAGTAATAGAAATATATTTAATAAGATATAATGGAGAAGAAATATAAGAGAACGACCGTAACGTCAGCTCTTCCATACGCAAATGGACCAGTACACATCGGTCACCTTGCAGGAGTTTATGTCCCTGCTGATATTTATGTTCGCTATCTTCGTTTGAAGGGCGAGGATGTGATTTTCATCGGAGGTTCTGATGAGCATGGTGTGCCTGTAACTATCCGTGCAAGAAAAGAGGGTATTACTCCACAGGATGTTGTGGATCGTTACCACAAGATTATCAAGGATTCATTCAAGGAGTTTGGAATTTCTTTCGACGTCTACTCACGTACAACTTCAAAGACTCATCATAAGCTTGCTTCTGATTTCTTCAAGACTTTGTACGACAACAATAAGTTTGTAGAGCAGACAAGTGAGCAGTACTACGACGAGGAGGCTAAGACATTCTTGGCAGACCGTTATATCGTAGGAGAGTGCCCACGTTGCCACGCACAGGGAGCATACGGCGACCAGTGTGAGAAGTGTGGTAGCACACTTTCGCCAGAGGAGTTGATCAACCCAGTAAGTAAGCTATCTGGATCTAAGCCAGTTAAGCGACCTACTAAGCACTGGTTCTTGCCTTTGAACCAGCATCAGGATTGGCTGAAGAAGTGGATTTTGGAGGATCACAAAGAGTGGCGTCCAAATGTATACGGACAGTGTAAGAGTTGGTTGGATATGGATCTTCAGCCACGTGCTGTGACTCGCGACTTGGAGTGGGGTATTCCAGTGCCAGTAGAGGGTGCAGAGGGCAAAGTGCTTTACGTATGGTTCGACGCTCCAATCGGATATATCAGCAACACAAAGGAGATGTGTGACGCTAATCCTGAGAAATACGGAAATTGGGAGAAGTGGTGGAAGGACGAGGACACTCGTTTGATTCACTTCATCGGTAAGGATAACATCGTGTTCCACTGTATCGTCTTCCCTGCAATGCTAAAGGCTGAGGGTAGCTACATCCTTCCAGACAACGTGCCAAGCAACGAGTTCTTGAACCTTGAGGGTGACAAGATCTCAACATCACGCAACTGGGCTGTATGGTTGAATGAGTATTTGGTTGATTTCCCAGGAAAGCAGGATGTGCTTCGTTATGTGTTGACAGCCAACGCTCCTGAGACAAAGGATAACGACTTTACTTGGAAAGACTATCAGGCTCGCAACAACAACGAGCTTGTAGCTATCTACGGTAACTTCATCAACCGTGCTTTGGTGCTTACTTCTAAGTATTTCGACGGTAAAGTGCCAGCTCTTAAGGAGTTGACAGACTATGATAAGGAGACTTTGAAAGAGTTCGCCGACGTCAAGGCAAAACTTGAGCAGTTGCTTGACAACTTCAAGTTCCGTGATGCTCAGAAAGAGGCAATGAACTTGGCACGTATCGGAAACAAATACTTGGCTGAGACAGAGCCATGGAAGCTTGCAAAGACAGACATGGACCGTACTGCGTCGATTCTACATATCGCATTGCAGATTGCAGCTAACTTGGCAATCGCGTTCGAGCCATTCTTGCCATTCTCATCAGAGAAGTTACGTAAGATGCTCAACATGCAGACATTCGAGTGGAATCAGTTAGGAAAGACAGATTTGCTTGCTGTAGGAGCAGAGTTGGGCAAGGCAGAATTGTTGTTTGAGAAGATCGAGGACGCATTGGTAGATGCACAAGTCAAGAGACTACAGGATATCAAGGCTCAGAACGAGGCTGCAGCTGCAGAGGCAGAGGCTAAGCTAAAGGCAGAGTCGTGGAAGCCAGAACCAGTGAAGGAGTATGCCGATTTCGAAGGCTTTGAGAAGCTTGATATCCGCGTCGGCAAGATTTTGGAGTGTACTAATGTGCCTAAATCAGATAAATTGCTTCAGTTTAAGATCGACGACGGAATGGGTGGCCGCACAATTCTTTCGGGAATTGCCAAGAGTTATCCAAATCCAGCGGAGCTTGTAGGTAAGCAGGTATGTTTCGTGGCTAATTTCAAGCCAAGAAAGATGATGGGTATTGAGAGCCAGGGAATGATTATGTCAGCCGTTAACAGCGACGGCAAGCTTGTTGTTATATCTCCAAGCAAAGAAGTTGCTAATGGATGTGAGGTAGGATAAAGAAATAATAAATATATCATTTCTGAGAAGAGACGTCGCACTGCGGCGTCTCTTCGTGTTTTAAAAACGATGACGATGACGTTAACGTTGACACGACACCTAAAAACGAACACGGATCACCCAGATTTCACGGATTTTAATCCGAGTAATCCGATAAATCAGTGTTCGAAAATAAAAATTCATGTAAAATTCGTGGCCAATTCATGGAAATCCGTGTAAAAAAACGATGACGATGACGTTAACGTTGACACGCCACCTCAAATTTTTGCCAAATTCAGCAACATGTGGGATTTAGTGTTAAAAACCTTTAAAATTTATTTTCCGCATAATCAGCGAATTGCAAACATTTCTAAAAAATAATTCCTGAAACGCTTGCGCAGTACGGAAATCTGCTATACTTTTGCACTCGCTTTCGGGAAGGAACGACAACGAAGCCGAAACGAAAGCAAGAAAATAAGCTCCCCAAGAGAGGGTGAGACGCTAAAGATAACGATCTTTGAAAGCATTTGCAATTTA
>DCIP01000194.1 GCA_002317115.1 Candidatus Scybalocola fimicaballi | reverse complement strand
ACATTCTCACGTGTCCGCAAAGTTATGCTATTCGAGAAATGTACATACCCAGTTTTCTTCTTGGCATTGTTAAGTTTGATTATCGACTGGGGTAATCCGGAGGGTGCACATTTGAAAATATTCACAGGATTATATAAAGCATTCACTTCAAAACCAGCGTGTCCAATCCACAGCTTCACACAATCAGTTGTAGTGACTTTGTTGTTTATTGCTCTTTCAATCTTTGTCGCAATCGTTGATCGTCGTTATCCGATGGAGGAGACAGAGGAAAACAAAGACTCAATGGTTAAGGTGCTATCACGTAGTCTGACGACGATGGCTATCTTCGTTGTGACGATGACAATCTTGGTATTCGTTGATCAGCCATGGTTGACACTCTGTTGGTCGGTTGAGGCTATGATTCTTTGCTATCTTGGTAGAGCGAAGAACGATTCTCTCGTTGAACGTGGTTCATATATCATGGTTCTGATTTCTACTATCGCATTCTTAAACGCATGGATTAATCTTCCTTGGGAATACGACTTTGGTTGTAGAATCGAAAAGTTTGAGAATAATTTCGGAATGAAAATCTCTGAAATGTGGACCTCTATTGTGGCAGGATTGTCATTGGTGGCATCTATAGTTTGTCTGCTATGGATGATCAAGAAATTCAAACCGGCAAATGACGGAGTCGCTGAACGCTCTGATATGAACTTTATACTTAAAATGTATTTAGTTGCTGTATTGGCGTTTATCATCTGGACTCATACACCTTGGGTTGTCACAACAGCATTGTTCTTTGGTTTGGCATTCCTATGTTTGATCTACATGTTAAGAGACGATGCAAGACTTAAGTATGCTTTCCTTCCAGTCATCGGATTGGGAATCTTCTGTTGGTTGTTGGATGTCTTCAATGCTCATGCAAGTGGAGTTTGGGTTAAAGATGAACTTAGCACAAATACCAAACAGATTATTATGTTGGTAGGTACTTTGATCGACGTCGCTCTTGTATATCTAATGCGACGCTACAATGATATGGATAAGTTTACTGCCAACAAACTGGATTGGTTCCCATTCGCAGGATTGCTTGTGTTGATGCCATTTGTCTCTATCGGATATGTTTATGGCGATCATGTCGAAGATTGGGTGAATCTTCAGTCATTAGACACTCGTATGGCTAAACGATTGGTTTCATCATTTGTATTCTGTTATGCGTTGGCATACTTCTCAATCTGGACATTTGTATCGTTGAAACTCAAATTGAATGGATTCAAGTTGTTGACGATGACATGCTTATGTGTTGTTTTGGCAGCCAAACTATTTATGGCATTGTTCGACCTTAAGATACACGGAGAGGAATTCAACTTTAATGTGATTCATTTTGTCTCTTTGGCTTTGACTCTATTCTCTGTATTCACATTGTACCTCTACAAGAAGGAAGAGAAGCAAATGTTTGGTTTGAGCGAATCGGCAACAACAAAAGTCTTCGACACATTCCTATTCTTTGGTTGTGTAATCATAGGAGGAAAAGAGTTGAATAAGATCTGTTGTCTGCTCGACAGCCCGGACGCATTCCGTGTAGTGTTCAGCGTATTCTTGGGAATCGTCTCATTGTTCGGAATCTACTACGGACTATACAAAGACAAGAAATATCTGAGAATAGAAGGCTTCGTGTTGTTGGGCTTCACAATCGTTAAGATCTTCGCTTACGACTTCGAGAAGTTTGATACAATCGGATTGGTAATCTCACTTGTCTCACTTGGACTTCTAATGTTGGTTATGACATTCTTCTATCAGAAGATAGCGAAGGAAAAGGAGAAGGAAAGATTGAACTCGCAACCTCAAACAGAAGAAACGAAAGTTGAGGCTCAACCTGAAACAGAATCTCAGCAGTCGGAGACATCTCAGCCAGTTGATACTGTGGAGAATCAAGAAACTAAGGTTGAAGAAACAAACGAATGATTCCAATATTTTCAGCATCAAAAGTCAAAACACTTGACGCTCAAGAAATCGAGATGGAAGGCATAACATCCTTCCAACTAATGCAGCGTGCGTCGTCGGCTTTATATAATAAGTTGACGGAATTGCTGGCTAAAACAGAAACCAGCACCGTCGTCATCCTTGCGTCGGGTGGAAATAATGGTGGTGATGCACTTTGTGTAGGAGATTTGTTATATTGCAATCGTAGGGAAGGGTTTCAAACCCGTCCGCAAAAACATTTGGATATTGTAATCTTCTATATCAAGATTAGCGACCGCCAGACTGATGATTTCGCACAGGCTTATGCTAATGTCAAGAATATCATTCAGATAGACGAAATCTCCACCGTCGACGATATTGAGAGAATGCGACCGTATTTGCAGAGAAAAAATCTTTGCGTTGTCGACGGATTGCTCGGTTCGGGAATCAACAGGGTGGTGAAGAAAGATTCGTTTCTTGGAAATGTCATTGATTATGTCAATGCTGAGCGACGTGAGGATTCGATGCTTGTGTCGATAGATCTGCCTTCCGGATTGATGGGGGAGGATCGTGAATTGTCGGATCCGAATCGCTCGATCATTCGTGCGGATCAAACAATCTGTTTGCAATATCCAAAGATGTCGACGCTGATGCCGGAGAGCGAGCGTTATGTTGGTGATATGACGTGGGTGGATTTTGATATGAAATTGATGAAAGAGGGTAGTGGCGACGTCGGAACAATGCTCCAACTTTCTGATTTCGACATCAAACGACGTCCGAAGCATGGACATAAAGGCACATTTGGCAAAGGTCTGTTTGTGGCTGGAAGTCAGGAGATGCCAGGAGCATGTATGTTGGGATCGAAAGCAGCGATGCGAGGTGGACTTGGAATGCTTTACGTCTTCACTCATAAGGATGTCAAGCCATATCTGATTAATTATCTGCCAGAAGCAATCTGCAAAACGTATGATAAAGTCGACACCGATTCTCTCGACTCACTCAGCCAACTCCTTGCTATGACCGATGCTGTGGCTATTGGACCAGGACTAAGCACCTCAGATGGAGCAAAGACATTGGTGGAGATGGTAATCACTGCCGCGTCAGAAAACACATTGTCGCTCGACGCAGATGCTTTGAATATCGTAGCGACTAACCAATTATTGGAAAAACTTCCGTCGTCGACAATCATCACACCACATCCTGCCGAATTTCAACGACTTTTCGGAAAATGTGCGAATCGAATGGAGATGATCGACAGACAGATGGAGATGGCAAAAAAGTATAATATAATCATTGTACTTAAAGGAGCCTACACCACAATCTCAGATGGCAACACACTGTTTTTCAATTCAACTGGAAACTCAGGAATGGCGACTGCAGGTTCTGGCGACGTCTTGACTGGAATCATCCTATCACTTCTCTCGCAAGGCTATGAGCCATACGAAGCAGCCAAACTTGGAGTTTTTCTTCATGGAAAAGCCGGAGACGAGGCTGCAAAGAAACGAGGAGAACATGCGGTTATCGCGTCGGATATGATAGAACACTTACGAATTTCTGAATGATTACGAAGTGATAATAGACATTGTATTTTATGAAATCCAGTTTTAAGAAATCCGACATAATCAAATACATGATAATCGCCCTTGTCGCTTATCTATCTAAGCAAGTTATGGATCATTTGCTTGATTCTGTTGTAGATAAGAAGACAGAGCAAATAGCGAATGAACAAAAGCAAGAAGAACAAGAAGAAGCGAAGACGCAGGTGATCAGCGGAACAATCCAAGGGCACGACTATGTGGATCTTGGTTTGAGTGTGAAATGGGCGACGTGCAATGTCGGGGCGGAAAATCCATGGGATTATGGAGATTATTTCGCATGGGGAGAGACGGAAACAAAAAATTCTTATATAGAAGAAAATAGTTCTACTTATGGAGTATCATTCTCTGATTTAGAGAATTATCGATTAATAGATGAATATGGGAATCTTACATTTGACTATGATGCTGCGTCAAAAAACTGGGGCGAAGGCTGGAGAATGCCGAATAGTAAAGAATGTGATGAACTTGTTAATGAATGTAGATGGACCTGGTCTATATTTAATGGAGTGAATGGCTATAAAGTGACCGGAAAAAATGGCAATTGGATTTTCCTTCCTGCCGCTGCTGGCTCCAGTGATACTTCGAGCTACCTTGTGGGTTCTATCGGCTACTACTGGAGTTCTGCTGTGTACGAGAGCCTTAGCATCTACGGCCTTAGCATCTACGCTTGCAGACTCTACTTCGATTCTGACAGAAGGAGCACGGACTACGACTGTCGCAACAACGGGCGCACTGTCCGTCCTGTCACAGAATAATGCATTGTAATAAAGAAGCCACGTAGTGGCGGAAGATTGATCCCATTTTCAAGACATTATGCATATTCATATTTTATTCTTTTATTCCAAATTGCACAAGACACACCATTCTCGACCGGACTGCAACATTCCCTGTTTTTGCAGGTTTCCAACCTTTCGCTGATTTGATTACACGTATCGCTTCTTTGTCTAATTCTATATTGAAAGCCCTCAATGTATCTACATGAGATATGGTCCCATCCTTCTCAATAATGAACTGTATAATAGATTTCCCCTTTATACCTTGTTCTCTCGCCCAATTTGGATAAACTGTATTTTTCTTAATATATTCTTTCAATGAGTCGAGTCCTCCAGGATACTCAGCCTTACAATCTACTATAACAGGAGAATCGGACGGAATGCCGCGATAATTAGGATATACCTCATTATAACAACGGTCAATGTACTTAATTGCGTTCTGAATATTATCCTCATTTTTCACGACAGGTCGTATCAACGCTGCATTTTTGCGTAATCCGGTCCATATTGACATGGATTCATAAGGAAGCATTTCTATATAAAATTCAGCACGATCGTTTTCTTGCCAATTGATAGAAGACGTCCAATATGTACGCGCACCAGAACCTAAAGGAAAATAGAGCTTATTGTTATTAAAATTACTGATGAAATAAATTCCCCCATCCAAATAATAGTCATACCTTGTCTCTATACGGCAATATTTAAACAACTCTTTCATTTGAAGATTTGTTGGCATACACCATTGGCGGCCCCAATTTGCTGTTGCTGCATCATCTTCTGGTTGAAGCACGAATAAGCTGTCAACCACCCCTAAGAGTGAATCGACACAGTATTTGGTAAGTTTTCCGTCTTTCTCAAACTTGTACTTTCTGTTTTCTTTGAAAACGCGCGTTTCTCCCCAAGCGTAACAATCACCTATATTGTCTGCCGACTTTGAACCTAAATTTGTTGTTGCCCACAATGTTCCACTAGGCAAACCCAGATCAACATATTCATGACCGGCAATGGTGCCATTAACAGTTATATTAATGACTGAATCTTTTCCCATTTTCGTAGTTTCACTTGTTTCAGGCTGAGCAGGTTCCTCTGGCAACGATTCTTCAAGATTCGTTTGATGTTTTTGTGTAGGGGAGCCACAACTAACCAGCACCAAACAAGAGAAAGTATATATTAAATTCCTCATTGGTTAATTAATCAGTAAATGTCTAACTTATAAATTATGTCTGCAAATATAGCCTAAAGACGCTATAAAACAAAAAAAACAGCCGTAGGCTGATTCTAAATCTCGTTTATTCTGTTTGGCGTAGGTTTCTCATAGTGGCTCGTCCTATTATCTAAATTTTATGTTCGCGGCAAAGATATGAGGCAAGTCGAGTTTCAGATTGGAAACTTACGATATTTATCCGTTAGATCCGAGAAATCCGTGTTTTAAAAACGATGACGATGACGTTAACGTTGACACAACACCTAAAAACGAACACGGATCACCCAGATTTCACGGATTTTAATCCGAGTAATCCGATAAATCCGTGTTTTAAAAACGATGACGATAACGATAACGTTGACACGACACCTAA
>DCIP01000021.1 GCA_002317115.1 Candidatus Scybalocola fimicaballi | reverse complement strand
TTTGTTCATAGCTTATAAATTTTGGACATCTCACAAAGTTGATTTGTGAGGTGTCTTTTTTATTGACAAATATATGATCAGCATAAAAAAGAATTTTTCTCTTAAAGACTATAACACATTCGGTTTGGACCAAAGTTGCGATGAGTTCATTGAATACGACAATGTGGCTGAACTTCAATCGTTTATCAAGGACGGCAACATCACGGGCAAACGTCTATTCCAACTTGGTAGCGGAAGCAATATCCTGCTCTGCGACGATTTCAAAGGCACAATGATGCACTCTCAGATAAAGGGAATAGAAATCGTTAATGAAGACGCTGATATTGTCGACGTGAAGGTTGGAGCCGGTGAGATCATGGATGATTTCATAGCATGGTCGGTGGAGAATAATTACTGTGGTGCAGAGAATTTGTCTATCATCCCTGGCACTGTCGGAGCCTCAACGGTTCAGAATGTCGGAGCCTACGGTGTGGAGGCAAAGGATATCATCAAAGAGGTGGAGATGATAAAAATCGACGACGCAAGTATCCACGTCGCCAGCAACGAAGATCTTCATTTCGGCTATAGAATGAGCCGTTTCAAGGAGGATTGGAAAGATATGTTTATCGTCACCCACGTCACTTACAGATTGAAGAAACAGCCTGATTTCAAACTATCATACGGAGGTCTATCCAAAGAGATGGAAGGCAAAGAAATCAATCTGAAATCTATCCGTGAGACGATTATCAATATAAGAAACAATAAGTTGCCAGAGGTCGGCAAGGTGGGAAGTGCAGGAAGTTACTTCAAAAATCCGATTGTGGACCGCTCTGTGTACGAAGAGATTTGCCAACGAGAAAAAGCCATCGATGAAACAGTTGTCGTGCCAAAATACGACGTTTCCGAAACCGAGGTAAAGATTCCTGCAGGATGGATGATAGAGCGTTGCGGATGGAAAGGTCAGAAACACAACGGAGCGGGAGTTTGGCACAAACAGGCTCTTATCTTAGTCAATAACGGAGATGCCAAAAGCAGAGACATCATTGAACTAGCAAACACAATCCAAGTCGACGTATGGAGCAGATTTGGAATCAAGATTGATCCAGAAGTCATCTACATCAGATGATACTTTTAGAGACGGGGCGTGCCCCGTCTCTAAAAATTTATTTTCTGATTAGCAACGTATAATTCTTACCCTTTGAGTTTCTCAAGATGTAGAATCCGTTGTTCAAACTGTTATTATATGAATTCTGTGCGACGGTGATCTTCTTAACAAATCTACCAGCGACATCATACACATTGTACTCATCATCAGGAATGATTCCATTTTCTGCCGAAATCGTTTCCACACCTGTTGGGTTAGCACATTTGAATGTGAAATTATCGATGTCTACCCAGTCTCCTGTGATCTCTACCTTCAAAATGTGAGTTCCCTTAGACAGTTTATTCAACTTAGTCTCCACCATTGCATAAGTGTCCCAATCGCCAGTATTTGGCACATTCACGAATCCACCAGGAGTTCCGTCGTCGCCAGGAACGATGAACGTATTATCAAGATAGAATGTGAATGCCGAACCGTCGGCACCAGAAGCCACTTTCGAAGTAACAATATACTCATCTTCAATCTCCACGTCGACAGTGTACTCAAGCCACTCTCCTACTTGAGTGTAACCAACTGCTGTGGCACTCATGTCTACACCCTCTTTACGAGTATCTCCATTACGGTTCTGCTCGTCGTTATCATGGTAAGCATTACCCTCACCTCCGTTATCAAACTCCTCAGCCTCAATCACACCTGGAATCTTGAATGGAACACCATTGAATGGAGTCTGTGGCATAAAGATATTCAATTTCTTTTTCTGAGATGTATACTCTTTATTATTAGAATCATAAGCCACAGCCCATACCGTATGCTCACCTCTTGTGACATTGTCTAAGACAAACTTATTCTCATTGCTTGCCACTTTCTTGTCATCAACATAAATATCAAATGACTTTGTATTTTCAATCTCATTGTTGACGACGATTTCAATCTCACCTGGTTCAGACTCCTTATTGATAAAAGTCTCAACTCCGATACTTGCCTGAGGTGTTGCGCCTCCATTCTTGTTTAGAATCTCAAGCATCTTCTCCGCATATCTTTTACCAAGCAAAGTATATCCGGCAACTGTGAAATGATACTGGTCACCAGCCGCCTCACAACCTTCTGCAGAGACAACGTATGAGTTAGGGATAACACTTGGCACCTTACGTATAATATTGTTGTGGCCGCTACAAGGTCCAGTGTAACGAACCTCACCGACAAGCAAAGGCACGTCAGCACCGTTAAGGCCAAGGTCAGTCAAGATATCATTATACACACCCTTCAAATCATTAGGCCAATTTGGATTGCCGGAGTTAGTCTCACCCTGATGCACCAAAATACCCTTAATAACACCAACCTTCTGAGCCTCTTTAGCGACTTCAATCAAACGGCCGTAAGGATTACCACCGTAATCTTTTGCATAACCCTGTAGCCAATCTGCAGCTGAACTGAAGTAGCTCTGATACTTTGACTTTTGGAATCCTTCAATACTTGTTCCTCCCAAAGCGACAACCACAACGCCGACCTTGATGCTTGGATCAAGTTCTTTCACCAAAGTACGGCCAAAATAGTCGACCGGCCCAAAACCGGAGTTATTCCAGTGGAAGCAACGAGCCAAAGGAGGAATAGCAGTGTATTCGCTACCGGTAGTATGGCCACAAGTGTTACACTTATTTGCAGTGTAGAACATTCTGAAACGTTCATCCACGCCAGTCTTTTCATTAGCAGGGACAGTAGCATTACCTTCCATGTTTGACTGACCGAAACATAAATAAATATGGTAATTAGGATCTGGTTCTGCATTCACTAAGGAAGAGAAACCAAGAGCACATAGAGACAAAGCTATGCGTAACAACTTAAATAGATATGTGTTTTTCATGTCATATAGTTTTATTATCACAAATATAAAAATATGAATTGTCAATGCAATCGAAAGAATAATTAAAAAAGGCAAAAGGGAAAAATAACACTAATATTGGGAATAATGACTATTATATAAAGGTCACAAAAACAAAATTCAGCACTCAAATTTGCATTTCTAACACTATTTATAGATATTTGCAGAAAATTTTGGTTTAGTAACAAATTAAACAAAAATGAAAAAACAAAGTTTCATAGCAAATCCCTTATACGACAGCGTATTCAAGTTTATGATGGAAGACGAGGTTATTGCCCGTACGCTGTTGTCAGCATTGTTGAAAAAGGACATTGTCAGCGTTGAGATGCGTCCGAATGAGTATTCCAACTGTAATAACGAAAACGGTAGAATCTCTATTTTTCGCATAGACTTCGGAGCAGTTGTTCGAGAAAAAGACAACACAGAACGATTAATTTTGATTGAAGTGCAGAAGACATGGAGAAGCACAGAAATCACACGATTCCGTCAATATTTAGGGGTACAGTACGAAAGCAAAAGGAATGTAGATGTCAACGGAATGTCATTGCCAATTGTTTCGGTCTACATACTCGGACATAAGGTTGGAGAAATCAAAGAGCCGATAATTTATGTTAGTCGCAAGTACCTCGACTACGATTCCAATGAAATCACAGAAGGAGTTCCTAATGATTTTGTAGAAAGTCTGACTCACGACAGTATCATTGTCCAAGTGCCATATTTAAAAGGCAAAGCTCGCAACAGAGTTGAAAAAATCATGTCGATTTTCGACCAAAGCTACATTTACGATGGAGACCCACAATTTGTATCAGTAACAGGTCGAGATATATCAGAAGACAAAGATATGCAAAGAATTATCAATCGTCTGACTGCAGCAACAACATTCACAGACATTCGTATGGCGATGAATATTGAAGATGAGATTTTCTCTGAATTGGAAAACCTCGACACAGAAGTTCTTTCGCAAAAGAAAACTATAATAGAGCAATGCGAACAAATTGCTGAGCAAAACGAACAGTTGGCTCAACAAAACGAACAGTTGGCTCAACAAGGCGAACAGTTGGCTCAACAAGGCGAACAGTTGGCTCAACAAGGTGAACAGTTGGCTCAACAAGACGATATGCTTAGAGATATGATCAACATGTTGGTGGAATCAGGCAAATCACCTTCTGAAATTGCAGAAAAACTACATAAAGATATAAACGTAATTATAAAATATCTTTAATACTTACGATAAATATGGTTATGCCTCTTAATTTCATTAAAAATTAAAATTTGGCTTTGTCAGGTCAAAAAAAATTGCCATATTTACAACCGTTTTTTGCGTAGTTGTGTGAGTATACTCAGCTATAGCATTATTAAGAAACTGAATTACAATAAAATA
>DCIP01000072.1:2360-14501 GCA_002317115.1 Candidatus Scybalocola fimicaballi | reverse complement strand
GGCACAAAGTCCGCTTCCCACATCACCGGAATCTGCTCCGAATATCGAATCTTCATGTTGTTATCACCCTGACCTGAAATATCATACTCTGTGATATATATAGGCAATTTTGTCTTGTTGTGGATATTGTACAAAACTGTTTTGAAATTAGATCCACTCATTTCGCTCAAATCATGACTCTGGCAACCAGCAGCGTCTATCGGAGCTCCACATGCTTTCAATCCATTTAAAAGATCAATGAACTGATTTGTATTCCACTGGAACGTGTTATAGTCGTTGTAGATTAGAACAGCTTCAGGCCAACGCTCACGAGCCATACGGAATGCCTCTGCGATCCACTGATAATCATCAGTCTTGCTATATCCCTTCAAGTTTGGTTGGAAGTTCTTCCCCAATCTGTCATTTGCCAATGAAGTGAACGCCTGAATCATCTTTGTGCTGGTATATGGAGAGTGATAACTGCTTCCATAGACAGCCTCGTTCACAACATCAATAATCTTCAAATCTGGGTAGTGTCTCTTCACCTCATCATACCACTCAACAATAGCCTTCTTCGTGTCGTCAACACTTAAAGACGCAATCCAACTTGGATATTGTCCGCCCCATGTCAAAGCATGGAACTTAAAAAGAATACCCTTCTGCTTACAATAGTTGTATGTTCTGTCGGCATTATCCCAATTAAACTTTCCCCAGCCTTTGTGTACAGATCCCCACTTAGAGGCGTTCTCACATGTTACCTGATCCCAAAGATTGCTATAAACAGCATCTGCAGAATATTGGCCACTTGGTTTGTCTGAACCTTGAGGATCACAATACTCCTGCCAATTATAAGAAGTAGTGATGTTACCTAAAAACTTGCATTTGTTGTCTTTTGCAAGTTGGGCTTGCATCTGCCCGGCAAACATAAAAGCTACCGCTGAGGCGAATAAAACTTTTTTCATACGCGTTTTGTCTAGTTATATAAAGTGTAATAAATGAAACTCTTCGTTTGATGTCGACAAACATATCCAATAAATATCTCTACAGATTCATTTTTATACCTTTTTTCTTCACATTTTCATATATATGTTGTAAAACACAATGATTTCAAATATTGATTTTTAACATTTCTTAACATAATTAACTTAATTTATGTTAAATTCATACGTCACAAGTGTTAATTTTTGTAAAAATTCAAGATTTAGAGCAAGAATACGAGTAAATTTGTAACATCAAACGTGGAGAAACGTATAATCACGCTATTCCACTAACAGGTTTCTGACCTGTGCAAAAAGATTCAATTATTCATAAAAGAGAGAAAAGAAAAAATGAAAAAAAACGAAAGATCCATCTTCGGAATTTCTGAAGCAAGATGGAAAAGATTCTCCAACGAGAAGTTTTCTGCATTTAGAAGCATGCACAAATCCATTTCAATCGGTGTACTTAGCATCGCTACCCTATCTACCGCAGACTTAAAAGCGCAGACTCAACCAGATTCTTCTGCTGCCGAATTAAACTATCAGCTTCAAGATATCGAAGTGACAAGTGAACGCGTGCCACTGACCATGTCTGTCGCGCCTCGTATGGTGACGGTGATGACGAAGGAGGATGTAAGCGCGGCAACAGTACAAAGCATCAACGATCTTCTTGAATATGCTGTGGGTGTGGATGTACGTCAACGTGGAGAGATGGGTGTGCAGTCGGACATTTCAGTCAGAGGTGGCACGTTCGACCAGATCACTGTTCTTCTAAACGGAATCAACATCTCTTCTCCACATTCAGGACACTTAACTGCAGACTTTCCAGTCAGCATGGATGAAATTGAGCGAGTAGAGGTACTGGAAGGTCCTGCAGCCCGTGTGTTCGGAACATCAGCATTCAACGGAGCGGTGAATATCGTCACTAAATGCGACACTGCAAGCCACGTCGCAGGTCACGTCTTCGGAGGAAGCTATGGTTACGCTGGCGGAGAAATGTCAGCAAATCTTTCAACAAAGAAAGTTCACCAGCAGATTTCAGGCGGATTCCGTCGTGCCGATGGAGATCAGGAAAATAGCGATTTCAAGCAGACAAAGTTTTTCTATCAGGGAAATATAGACAACAGTTCTATTAAAGTAAACTGGCAGACTGGTGTGAGCGTCCAGGATTTCGGAGCAAACACATTCTACTCAGCAGCCTATCCTGATCAGTGGGAGTCAACCACTAAGTGGATCACATCCGTTAAGGCGGAAACAAACACACGTCTACATTTTGTACCGTCGATCTACTGGAACAGATCAAAGGACCATTACCAGCTTGTCCGTGACACTCATAAAGGAGAGAATTTCCATTTGTGCGACGTGTATGGCGTAAACTTGGGTGCATGGATTGAGACAAAAGTCGGCAAGACTGCTTTTGGCGCTGAGATGCGTAGTGAGAATATCATCTCTTCCAATCTTGGAAAAACCACTTCAGATTCAATCGCAGTACGTGGAGAAGATGACATATTCTATAACAAGAAAGATGGCAGAGACAACATCTCTTACTATGCTGAACACACATTCCTACTAAAGAAATGGACTCTTTCTCTTGGTGCTATGGCTCATAAAGTGACAAATCTAAACACTAAGATGAAGGTTTATCCTGGCGTCGACATCGCTTTCCGTCCAAACGAGAATTGGAAAATCTCTACTTCATGGAATATGGCAATGCGTCTTCCTACATTCACAAACTTATATTATAAGAGTCCAACAAATGAAGGAAATGTGGGACTTAAACCAGAAGAGACATCCGCCGTTGACCTTGGAGCAAGATATCGCAACCGTGGAATCGAGACAAATGTCTCACTATTCTACCATCACTGCAAGAACATGATCGACTGGGTGATGTATTCAGCCGACGATATTTTCCATTCAGCAGCATTTGAATTGGACAACGCAGGATTTGAATTCAACGCGGCGTTCCTTGGAAGAGAAGTGTTTGGAGAGAAATGTCCAGTGAGAAAGGTTTCATTCGGATACGCTTATATCCATCAGGAAAGAGAGGACGACGTGGAGATCTACAAGTCGAACTACGCTCTTGAGTATCTGCGCCACAAACTATCGGCAAGTGTTGAGACAAGAATCGTCAAGAATCTTAACGCTACCCTATCCCTACGCTACCAGGACAGAAACGGAAACTATATCAAGTACGACGAAGCACATAAGTCGACGGGAGAGCTTGTAGACTACGATCCATACACATTGGTAGATTTGAAGCTATCGTGGGATGCGGCAAGATGGAGCGTCTACGCAACAGCCAACAACCTATTCAACGTCAGCTATTACGACCTTGGCAATATTCCACAGCCAGGAATCTGGTTGAAGGGAGGAGTTAAATTCAAGATCAGCAAGAAATAAAAATGTAGAGACGGGGGATGCCCCGTCTTAAACCCCAAGATAGTTAAATTTAGATTCGTAGGGGCAATCCCTTGTGGTTGCCCCTACAAAAAAAGCAGGAGAACCATTTGATTCTCCTGCTTTTGTATTTGATGCACTCTGCACATCAATTGTGCATCGGCATTTTGAATTTAGAACTTTAGCAAGAATGCAAGACCATTCTCTCTACCCTCAATATCAAACTGAGGCTTGAAGCTTGTCTCTGCAGGAATTTCAGCAGGGTAAACCTCCTCAGCGTTGTGAGTGTTAACAATTCTCTTCACCTTAGTGTGAGCTCTGCTCTCCTTGATAAGGCCCCAGATAAGCAAAGCAGCACCAGAAGCGTAGCAGCTGATCATTGGAGCGAAAGTAGCCTTCTTGAAATGCTCTGCATCATCCATTTTATCCTTGAAAGAAGAATTGTAAAAAAGAGAATTGTATGTTTCAGTTGATTTGTCTACATAATTCGTTTGGAAGGAATTAGCAGCATCTGTTGCATTTGACTCCGCTATTGTTAAAGATTCCTTTGCAGAATTTAACAATTCTTCTTTTTCTTTTAAATCTTTAGATGCATCTTTATGCTCTTGTGCTGTTTCTTTATACTTGGCATCAATCTCATCAAATTTAGTCTTTGATTCATTATAATTAGACTGAGCTACTTCTTTATTAGATTTTGCATTCTCCATAATAGATTGTGCAGTGACCATTTCAGAATAAGACTTGTTATATGCATTAAGATAAGAACTTTCTGCCTCAACCACATGATTCTCGTAAGCAGACTTCTTATCATTGTAGTCGTTAGTAGCCTTTACATGCAAAGCAGTGAACACACCACCACCTACGATCAAAGCACTACCAGTGAAGATCATAGCTCTACCTGCACGCTCGCTTCTGTGCGCACGTGAGAAATCAGTCCAATCCTTACCCATAACTTCGTGAGCCTTCTCCTCAGAGATGCTACGTCCCCACATCAAAAGACCAGACTTCTCTTTTCTTACGTACTCCAAAAAGTCATTTGAGATTGGCATTGTGTCTCTCAATGCTGCAGAATCAACTGGAGCTGTAACCACTTCCTCAACCTGAGACGCGCTCACTGGACCAGAATAAGAGATAACCTCCTTCTGACCGTTCTCATACTTAAGCATAAGGACATCAGTCTTCTTCTCTACGAAAGTAGGGCCGTCCTGATTCTTCCACTGCTTGTACTTAACTTTGTTTGTGCTGACTTCCAATATTCTACATTGGATTTCTTCACCATCGCGCTTCACGATAACATCTTGCGCGAAAGTCGATGCAACAGATGCCATCGACGCTAGGACTAAAAATAGTCTTTTCATTGTTTTTTTTAACATTCCCCGATTCCGTAAGGATACACAAAATAATATTATACAAACGCCGGAATCTTACTCATTTTTAGTGATTTACCTATGTTCTTTATTTGGACTAAACGAGTAACCGCTTGTAGGATTTAAATTTCGTCTGCAAAAATAAATATTTTTCGGAAATAATAAACTTAGTGTAATAAATTAAGTTATCAACAAAAAAGCGAGAGAACATTAATTCTCTCGCTCAATTATCTAAGCTTTAATACTCTAAGCTAAATTACTTGCAAGCTGGGCACCAAGGCTTTAGTTGCTTGAAGAAATCATTACCCTTGTCGTCGACTAGGATGAATGCAGGGAAGTTCTCAACTGTGATCTTCCAAACAGCCTCCATTCCGATCTCAGGGAACTCAACACACTCGATTGACTTGATTGAGCTCTGTGAAAGAACTGCAGCAACACCACCGATTGTACCAAGGTAGAAACCACCGTGCTTCTTACAAGCGTCAGTCACAACCTGTGAACGGTTACCCTTTGCGATCATTACCAATGAACCACCGTTAGCCTGGAACTCATCAACGTATGGATCCATACGGTTTGCTGTAGTAGGTCCCATAGAACCACATGGGTATCCTTCTGGAGTCTTAGCAGGACCAGCGTATAGCACTGGATAATCCTTTAGGTACTGAGGAAGTCCCTCACCTGCGTCAAGACGAGCCTTGATCTTAGCGTGTGCGATATCACGAGCCACGATGATTGTACCCTTAAGGTTGACGCGAGTAGAAACAGGATATTTAGTTAGCTCTGCACGTACAGCATCCATACCCTTGTCAAGGTCGATCTCGATAGTGTTTGCACCCTCACCAGCCTTTGCATACTCTGCTGGGATAAGCTCTGCTGGATTTGAATCCATCTTCTCTAGCCAGATACCATCCTTGTTGATCTTACCCTTGATGTTACGGTCTGCTGAACAGCTTACACCCATACCGATTGGGCAAGATGCACCGTGACGTGGAAGACGGATAACACGGATATCGTGAGCAAGATACTTACCTCCGAACTGTGCTCCTAAACCGATCTTCTGAGCCTCCTTCAAAAGTTTCTCCTCAAGATCGATATCACGGAATGCACGACCTGTCTCGTCTCCTGTAGTTGGAAGATTGTCGTAATACTTGATTGAAGCAAGCTTAACTGTTAGAAGGTTCTTCTCTGCTGAAGTACCACCGATAACGAATGCGATATGGTATGGAGGACAAGCGGCAGTACCAAGGTGCTTCATCTCTTCAACAAGGAATGGAAGAAGTGTTCCCTCATTCTGGATTGTTGCCTTAGTCATTGGGTAGAAGTAAGTCTTGTTGGCAGAACCACCACCCTTAGCTACCATAACAAACTTGTACTCAGCTCCCTCAGTAGCCTCGATATCAATCTGTGCAGGAAGGTTACACTTAGTGTTAACCTCATCGTACATATTTAGAGGAGCGTTCTGAGAATAACGAAGGTTATCCTGTGTATATGTGTTATATACTCCTAGAGAAAGAGCCTCCTCATCCTCAAATCCAGTCCAGATCTGCTGACCCTTCTCTCCGTGGATAATTGCAGTACCTGTATCCTGGCAGAAAGGAAGAATTCCCTTAACAGCAGTGTCCGCATTACGAAGGAACTGAAGAGCTACATACTTATCGTTTTCTGAAGCTTCAGGATCTTTCAAAATCTTAGCAACCTGTAGGTTGTGCTCACGACGAAGCATAAACTCTACATCGTGGAATGCCTGCTGAGCAAGCAATGTAAGTGCCTCCTTTGAAACCTTTACGATTTCGTGACCCTCAAATTCAGTCACATTGACACCTTCTTTAGTAAGCAGGCGGTATTCTGTGTTGTCCTTGCCCAACTGGAACATAGGAGCATACTTAAATTCTGGTGCTTTAGCCATAATTGTTTTAGTTTATAATGAAGTAGACGGGAATAAATCCCGTCTACATAATTTTAATGATTCTTCAATTACCAAGCAAGTGCTGATGCTCCAAGGATTGCAGCATCACCATCCTTAAGCTGAGATGTCAACACCTTAACCTTGCCACGGAAAGTCAACGGAAGGTTTGCTTCCATTGTAGCCTTCAAATCGTCGATGAATAGGTCTGCACTCTTTACTGGACCACCAAACATCACGATTGCCTCTGGAGAAGAGAACTTAACGAAGTCAGCGAATGCCTCACCAAGGATAGTACCTACGCTCTTCATAACCTCCTTACCGATTCTGTCACCCTGACGTGCAGCGTTGCAAACGTCAAGACCAGTGATCTTGTCTAAAGGAATATTACGAAGTGGAGAAGGCTCGTTTGAAGCCTGAAGAAGTTCCTGTGCCGAACGGATGATACCAGTTGCAGAAGTGTAAGTCTCAAGACATCCCTTCTGACCGCAACCACACTGACGACCACCACGGCGTACGATTACGTGGCCAAGCTCACCAGCGTTACCATCGTGACCGTATACAAGCTTACCGTTGCAGACGATACCTGATCCAACACCTGTACCAAGAGTGATCATGATGAAATCCTTCATACCCTTTGCTGCACCGTACATCATCTCACCGATTGTTGCTGCGTTAGCATCATTAGTAAGAGTACAAGGCACACCAAACTTATTAGTAAGAAGCTTTGCGAACTCTACAGTTCCCTTCCAAGGTAGGTTTGCTGCATTCTCGATATTACCTGTGTAGTAGTTTGCGTTAGGAGCACCTACACCAATACCCTTGATCTTCTCGATTCCACCGTTCTCAGCGATAAGCTTAGAAAGAGCAGAGTGAAGCTCGTTGATATAAGCGTCAAGGTCAGCACCAAACTGCTGAGTCTTGATTGAGCTGTTAGCAAGAACTTTACCGTTAGCGTCTACAATTCCGAATGCTGTGTTTGTACCACCTACGTCAATACCTACAACGTAAGGCTTTACCATATCTGTCATAATTATATATTGTTTTTATTTATTTCTATTTCAATTTTGTAGCAAAGTTAGCACTATTTACGGATTCTGCAACCTTTAAAGCCATACCACATCAAATAAACGTAGCATACTATAGGCAACACGAATGCCATGTGAACTCCAATATTGTCTGCCAACAATCCCTGCAAAGGTGGAACCACCGCTCCTCCAAGGATCATCATCACCAATAGAGACGATCCCTGAGCTGTGTGAGATCCCAACTCTCTGATCGCCAATGTGAATACATTTGAGAACATGATAGAGTTGAACAATCCTACTGCCAAAATGCACCACAACGACAACATTCCGTCGAACAAGATCATAGCGACCAAGAGAGCAATGTTAATTGCAGCAAACAATCCTAATGTGCGTGAAGGGATGCTCTTTGCCATAATGAATGCGACATAATTAGCAATCAAATAGCCGACGAATGGAAGAACCTCCTCAATAGTAAAGCCTGTAAGAGAGAATATCAGACCGAATCCTATTATGGCAACCGACGCCATATATCCGTATTTTTTCATATTGTCAAGATCACTCATTGAAAGTGATCCAACAAATCGTCCAATCATCGCTCCTCCCCAATAGAAGGCCAAGAATTTTCCTGCTGTAAACTCTTCCAAAATTCCGACGCACTCCTTCATATATGTGACAAGGTTACTTCCGATTGTCACCTCACCTCCCACATAGAAGAAGATGGCAAACATTCCGAATAACAAATGTGGATATTCCAAAGCACTCTTCTTATCTACTTCCACTTCTTCTGAAATCACATTTACAATAGGCACCTCCTTTTTGATTTTTCTAACATCCGGAATATCAGAAAGGAATATTGTCACAGCCAACAAAACGAGAATACACGCTAAGGCCAAATATGGAATCTGCACAGCCTGAGCTCCTCCTCTGTATGGGTCTGTATCGTTGAAGAAATTGAAAATCACATACGAACCGATAATAGGAGCAATTGTTGTACCAAGGGAATTAAATCCCTGAGATAGATTCAATCGGCTCGACGACGTTGCCGGTGTGCCAAGCATTGACACCAACGGATTCGCTGAAATCTGAAGGAAAGTGAATCCTGTACCAAGAAGGAACAATGCGCACAAGAATATCGGGAAACTTGGAGTCATCGAACCGGCCTCCTCGAAAAAGATCAAGCATGCCACCGTCGACGTGAGCAAGCCTGCTATGATAGCATTTTTATAACCTACCTTGTCGATAGGGTCGCCAAGGTTTTTGCTGACCAAGAAATAGATCAGTGAAATCACGAAATAGGCTGTGAAGAATGCGAACTGTACCAAATTTGCCTGGAAATTCGACAACTCAAACACTGACTTGAAATAAGGAATCAACATATCGTTGAGACATGTGATGAATCCCCACATAAAGAACAATCCTGTAAGGACTGTCAAAGGATATTTATACGTTTTTTCCTCCATCTTCATTTTATATTAAAAATCTACTCTAAGTTTCAAATTAAATTGTCTGCCTGTCAGATAATTAGGCACCGGACATTTTCCATTATCCGCCGTTGTGATCCATGTGTAACTGCTCACATTATTATAATCAAACAGATTCAAACAATCAAAAGAAAGACTCACACCGCGCAATCTGCGCAATACAGGTTTTGACATCACCTTGTCTCTTCCCTGAATCAAACTGTATGTGGCTCCGATATCAGCACGAGAATACGACTCCGACTTATGCAAGTCTCTTTCCGCTGCTCCCGGTTTCCCATATCTGAATCCTCCGGCAAAACTCAAGGTCAAATTCACCTCCAACTGATCTATGTTAGGGAATTTATCCTGGAAGAACAACGACACATTATAGCCTCTGCTGTTTGGAGTGTACATATATCCCAAAGGATTTCCATTTCTGTCGACGTCGCCATCGATATCCTCTCGGGCACGAAGCAATCCTACACTGATCCATGAATCTGATCCTGGCACAAACTCACCAAAGAGTTTGACATCGCCACCCACTACATAACCGACTCCTTTATTTTTACCTTCGTAGATAATCTCCACATTATCAACTGTATATGGTATGATTCGATCTATGTATTTTCCATAAATCTCATAAGTGAACTTGAATGGACGCTTCCACATTGTGAAATACTTGTCCGCTCCAATCACAAGTTGCCAAGAACGAGGTGATTTAATCGTATCGTTTAATCGCACCTCTACGTCGCCATTGGCATTCTTGAATGTATCTCTCAACTCTTTATAGAAAGGCGACTGGAAATATCTTCCCACTGACCAACGGAATCCCCAATTCGGACATTTCTCAGGGAAAAAGGCAACAGACGCACGTGGGCTGACCAACAACTCATCGTTGAACGACCAATAGTTGAATCGCATTCCTGCTGTAAAGATCACACGTCCTTTGTCTGTCTCACCCTGCAATGTATTCTGCATAAACGAGATAAATCGCGTCGACTTAATGTCAATATCAGAATATTGGTTTGAGTAGACTGGGAAACAATCACTATGCAACGGCTGTGAATATCCAGACGAATCACGCATCTCCCACTCCTCAGTCTTGTCTGTCACTTTCTCCTTCTGCAACGTCAATCCCCATTTGATTGTATTCTTTTTTTTCCTGATTTCACCCAAATGAGTCAGACTAACAATATTAGTGTTCAAAGAATTACGAGCATGCTCAAAATAATTGGCAGTACCCTTCGAATGGTCTATATTCGTTACATTATCAGGAACGATATCACTCAAAAAGTATGATCCTCCAATATCGTAAGTAACATTTTCTTCTGACAAGTATCCATTGCCAAGCAATGAAAGGGTTACATTCTTACGAGGTTTGAAATTAAGGGATAGATTTCCGAAATAACTTAGATAATCGTCCACCTCATTACCATCATAATAAACTTTGAATTTCTTCGTATCAAGCACTGATCCAAACGATGTTTCTCTGGCATGAGGGACATACTTATAATTGTTTCTCGCTATATTGCCAAGGAAAGCGACCTCCCACTTCGGTGATAGTTCCCATGTCAAATATGTCTGGTAGTCAATAAAACGAGTGTCGTAATCGGCAGTGTCATTTCCCAAATTTTTCAGAAGATATGCCGACGACTTATATCTAAATCCGTGCAACTGTGTGAATTTGCCTGTTTTGCTTCCAAGCGACGCCGTTGCGCCCAAAAAACTTCCTGATACGCTTCCTTCAAACTTACGCTCTGGTTTACGATAGCGGATATCAAGCACCGAACTCATCTTATCTCCTACCTCAGATGCAAAACCACCCGAAGAAAACTCAACACTCTCCACCATGTCAAGGTTAACGAAAGACAACCCCTCCTGCTGAGCACTACGCACCAACTGCGGACGGAAGATCTCAATTCCGTTGACATAGACGCTATTCTCATCGTAACTTCCACCACGCACAGAATACTGCTGAGACAACTCGTTGGTTGAGACTACACCAGTCTGGCTCTTCACCAGACCCTCCACTCCACCAGTGACGGTCGGCACATTACGCATGTTGCTCACGTCGATAAGCACTACTGTATTTGATTGTTTGCGTTGGCCTTCCACCGTAAAGTCTTCAAGGACAATGTCATCCTCCTTCAAGCGGATTCGCAGATATCCCGATTTGTTTGTGATTTTGAATCTCTCTTCCGTATAACCAAGCATCGACACCGACATGATCGCCGTATCACTCTTGACATCCAATGAGAAACGGCCATCCACGTCTGTCAATGTGCCGACGGTTGTGCCCAACAAAGCAACAGAAGCGTCGCTGATAGGGAAATTCTCCTTATCAGTAACACGTCCACTGATAGTCCACGCCATCGCCATCTGCGATATCAGCGTCACTATAGCTGCTATGTAATATTTCATCTTAAACATTTGCTACAAATGTAGTAATTATTTTCTTGCAAATGCGCATCCGCAATAACTTTGACGATAAAGCCCAAGTTCTTTACTCAGCTGTAAACTGCGTTCGTAACCTTTCTTTCGCTTGAAATCAGTAGGCAGATATTCAATTCCCTCCTCTTTTGCAATTCCACGTCCGACAGCACTTATCACATCAGTGTTCTTTTTCGGACCAATGGTCAGCGTCGTCGCAAAAAAATCACAACCATGCAGTTTAGCCATCTGAGCAGCCTTTCTCAATCGTAAAGTGAAGCACAACGTGCATCTCTCCCCTTGCTCCTCATCCTTCTCATGTCCACGCACAAAACGCAGATATTCAGTGTTATCGTAGTCAATATCCACAAAATCGACGTCGGCATAATCAGGATTTTCTTTCACCATTTTAATCAGCGTCGACTTGCGTTTCTCATACTCAGCAAGAGGCATGATATTTGGATTATAGAAAAGAAGGGTCAATCGAGTGAGCGGATGTATTCTCTCTATGCTCGCCGACGCGCATGGAGCACAGCAGACGTGAAGCATCACCGTCGGCTTTTTCCCGTCGGCAGCATACTTCGACAAAATTTTCATCAT
>DCIP01000072.1:1553-2284 GCA_002317115.1 Candidatus Scybalocola fimicaballi | reverse complement strand
TAATTTTTCTTATCTTTGTTGTCAACACTTTTTACAACAATAACAATGAAAAAAACACTACTCTCAATTCTTACTCTTGCGTCCACATCCTTGTATGCTCAGACAGCATGCGACACCACTTGGTTTACAGGTGAAGGCACCCAATATGGAGGCATAGCCGGAACAAATGGCGGAAATTGCGGAATATTCGTCGACGAGGGAGATTTCTATCACTGTGCCATGAACCACGAGCAATACGATGGCAGCATGACGTGTGGTGCGTGTGTACACGTGATCGGCCCCATCGGTGAGATTGATTTGAAGATTGTGGACAGATGTCCAGAATGCAAGCACGGAGATATCGACCTCAGCACAGAGGCTTTCGTAAGAATCGCAAAACTTGAGGACGGCAGAGTGCCGATCAAATGGTGCTACATTCCATGCCGACAAAGCGGTGGAATCAGAGTGAAGTATGAGCCAGGAATGAGCCAATTCTACTTCAAAATGGCAATCTACGATCATCTGTATGCGATAGATATGCTTGAATACCAGAAAAAAGACGGCAGTTGGGTGGAGATTGAGAGAAAAGACTACAACTATTTCGTGGAGAATGCCGGTATCGACGAGGATAAAAGCAAGATCGGCCCCTACACCTTCCGTATCACCGCAAACACTGGTGAGACATTGATAATCAAAGATGTGGAATATGTAGAAGGAGGAGAAGTGGAGACGGGAGTACAGTTTTCACTTAC
>DCIP01000072.1:0-1478 GCA_002317115.1 Candidatus Scybalocola fimicaballi | reverse complement strand
CCATACCAAGTATTCTCTGTCGACGGCAAATATGTCGGAGAGTATGATAGCATGGATGCCATTCCGTCGCTCCAACAAGCGATTATCATCAGAAGCAAAACTACAGGAATTAAATACATAAAGAAGGAATTCATCTATTAAAGAGAGATAAAATGGAGATTATATAGCAGTTGTCCAAAATGAGGATTGTTAAGGGCGGAACGCCCTAACCCTACCAAAACGCGAGCTCGGAGAGCGAGCGTATAAAGAAAAAGCGTGTGTTGGACAACTCGTATATAATTGCAAAAAATAGCCCAGGATTTTGTCTCGGGCTATTTTTATCCAATATATGGAACAAATAATCTAAATACTATACCATTAAATACAGGTAATCACTTCCGCAAAACAGATGACACTCGAACTTTCGCAAAATGCGAAGCGAGTATCATTGTTTGCTAATATATAAACATAAGGTAGGGTTATTCCTGATTACTTACCATGGCAACGTTGTCTACTGAAGACTGACCGTCAGCATTAACAGCTACCACTTCGTTCTGGACATCCTCAACATTCTCAGCGTACTTAGTACAGATCAACAACGCAATAAGTGCGACTAAGCAAAAAAGTAATTCTAAAATCTTTTTCATATTCTTGTTATTGTTATTAGTTAAATTCCATTGTTTCGTTTTCACATTGCAAAGATACCACTTACAACAATTCCCACTTTTTTTATTGTGTTAAATAACCTTAATGTGTTTGTTAAATAAAATTAACAGGAATTTAACGTTGACAGGCACAAAAAAAGAGACGCTGCAAATTGCAACGTCTCCCATAAAATCTTGATAAAACAAGGTATTACTCCATCTTCTGGAACATTGTAATACCAGCCTCGCCGTTAATTTTAGGGTCCTTAGCTGTAGATCCGCTTGCCAATGTAGCAGCATCTGGACAAATGAACAACACCATATTTGGAGTTGCCTGTGCTTCAGACTGAGAAGCAGCCTTTACTGTAAAATCTTCGTCAATGAAAACTGCATAAGACGGATTAGAACCAGTACCGATAGTAATCTTGCTATCCTCAATTGCATTACCAGAAAGCTTTAGGGTAATTGTAGACGCTGTAACGTCCTCAACAACCAAATCCTGGTTGTAAACACCAATTGTAGTGTTTGAGATCTGGTAAGAATCACCCTTAGCAACCTTTACCGAAATAGAAGGATCTCCTACAGGCTTCTTTGTATTCTCATCCTTCTGATCGTTGTTTGTGTTGTTGTTTGTGTTCTGCTCCTGCTTTGGCTCATCCTCATCATCATCGTCATCACCACAAGATGAGAATGCAAGAGAAGATGCGATCACTGACATGGCTACTGCCAAGTTAAAAAATTTCTTTTTCATTTTGTTTTTCCTTTTTAGTTAGATTTATCGTTGCAAACATACTACTTATATAAACAATTCCTATCAAAAAAATATTTAATTTTTCTTAAATGAAATCATAAATA
>DCIP01000224.1 GCA_002317115.1 Candidatus Scybalocola fimicaballi | reverse complement strand
ACAAGAAAAGATTTGAAGACGCGGGTTTGACTGCAATCCTTGGTTGCGGTTTCGATCCAGGTGTGTCTGGTGTCTACACAGCTTACGCAGCTAAGCACCACTTCAAGGAGATGAACTACCTTGATATCGTCGACTGTAACGCTGGTAACCACCACAAGGCATTCGCAACTAACTTCAACCCAGAGATCAACATCCGTGAGATCACTCAGAAGGGTCGCTACTACCAGGATGGAAAGTGGGTTGAGACAGGAGCACTTGAGATCCACAAGCCTCTTACATACCCTAACATCGGACCAAAGGAGTCGTACTTGATGTACCACGAGGAGTTGGAGTCGTTGGTTAAGAACTTCCCTACTATCAAGCGTGCACGTTTCTGGATGACTTTCGGTCAGGAGTACCTAACTCACTTGCGTGTGATTCAGAACATCGGTATGGCAAGAATCGACGAGGTTGAGTACAACGGTGTTAAGATCGTTCCATTGCAGTTCTTGAAGGCAGTCCTTCCTAATCCAAAGGATCTTGGTGAGAACTACGAGGGTGAGACATCAATCGGATGCCGTATCAAGGGTATTGGCAAGGACGGTAAGGAGTTGACATACTACGTTTACAACAACTGTAGCCACCACGAGTCGTACCTTGAGACTGGAATGCAGGGTGTAAGCTACACAACTGGTGTGCCAGCAATGATCGGCGGTATGATGTTCTTGACTGGCAAGTGGAAGAAAGCCGGTGTATGGAACGTAGAGGAGTTTGATCCAGATCCATTCATGGAGCAGCTTAACAAGCAGGGTCTACCTTGGTTTGAGGTGCTTAACGGTGATTTGGAATTGTAATTTGACAATATGTAGAGACGTGGCGTGCCGCGTCTCTATTTAATACATTCAAATTGTAGAGACGTGCATCAACGCGTCTCTCTATTTGTTTAAGATGTAAACATAAAACGTGCCTAATAAAAAACAGCATTCGCTGTAGGCACTGGAAAACGTGTCACAAATGACACTGAAAACTGCCTAAAGCAGAAAAACAAAAAACGCAAGAAAACATCCATAGGTTTTCCATCGTTCGAATTTTCCCCGTTAAGGGTTTTCTCCACAATTTGTTTGTGGGTTTTCCAAGCGAAACCTCTCCGAAGGAGATTTTACAGTCGCTGTTTTCTGTTTTTATATAAATGATAAACAACAATCAAAGATGATTTTCGGAAGAAAGACATTAAACTGGAAAGTGCCAAAGGGAGTTGAGCCAACAGAGTTCGACCGCAAGATTTTGAACTTCCAGAATCGTGGATTCTTGTGTCCTAAGAACGAGTTGGTTCTTAACGAGGAGCAGATTGAAGGAATCCGCAGAAGTGGTGTGGTGAATACAGGTGTGCTTGACGCAGTGGCTGCAGCCATCCGTCCAGGCATGACCACACAGGAGATTGACGATATCGTATATCAGTACACAATCGACCACGGAGCTATTCCAGCCTGCTTGAACTACGAAGGTTTCCCTAAGAGCGTTTGTGTGTCAAGAAACGAGGTTGTATGCCATGGTATTCCAAGCACAAACGAAGTGTTGAAGGAGGGAGATATCGTTAATGTGGACTGCACAACTATCCTTGATGGCTATTATGCCGACGCTTCACGTATGTTTATCATCGGTGAGACAACACCAGAGAAGAAGCGTCTTGTCGACGTCGCAAAAGAGTGTCTTGATTTGGCTGTCGACATCTGTAAGCCATTCACATTCGTCGGCGACTTTGGTAACGCTATCGAGAAGCATGCCAAAGCAAACGGCTATTCAGTGGTTAGAGAGTTGTGTGGACACGGTGTTGGCTTGAAATTTCACATGGAACCAGAGGTTTGCCACTACGGCAAGAAGATGTCTGGAATGTTGATTGTGCCAGGTATGGTCTTCACAATCGAGCCAATGATCAACATGGGAGTCCGCAACGTCACATTCGATAAGAAAGACGGTTGGACAGTCCGTACAGCCGACTTGTTGCCATCAGCACAGTGGGAGCATACTTTCGTAATGAGAGAGGACGGTCTTGAAATTTTGACATACTAACGTTGACGAAAACGAAAACGAAAACGAAAACGAAAACGAAAAAAGGCAATGTCTTGCGACATTGCCTTTTCATTTTATAATTCTATTATTAATCTTCAAATTTCAATTTATCCTCTTCCCAATCCTTATATTTCTGAGAAAGAATATTAAGCCACTTTGCTAACTGCTGAATGGCATCCATAGTCTCTTTTGTAACTTCTTTACCGGACATTTTCAGCATAGTAGTGCCATATAAAGCAGTAAGTGCCAATTCGACGTCGTTCACCTCTGCCCCACTCTTGTTCTTAGCTCTGAAATCCTGCAACACTGGTAGAATCTGGAAAAACAATGCGTTGTATGAAATTTGCTCTGGTGTCTGAAGCAATTTCATGTGAAGGTCATTCACGTCGTCGACGACATTCATGATAAACTGAAGGTGTCCGAACGACTGTTTCTGCTCGTTCACCATACCAGAGATCATATTGTCGTACCACTCACGAATGGCTTTCTTATCCACGTCGTCAGCATAACGAGATATTATATTCTGATCTATTTTTTCAATATCAAGGCCAAAGGCTCTGATGATATCCTCAATCTGCCAAATATAAAGAATATACTGCGATATACTGCTGGTTCTCAACTGTTTTGCTGCAATCATAGCTTTGTATCAAAAATAATCAAGACGTTTTTAATAAATAAGACGTTTTTTTATTCTGACGCTCGCCCTACGGGCTCGCGTGGAGGAAGGGCAAGGGCTAACGCCCTTTACGATCCTTTAAGTTAGTCGTCATCGTCAAGGTCAAGATCCCAATCCCAGTCGTCGCTGATAAACTGAGGTTCTGTGTACTCGTTGATATCACGGCGGTCCTTCTTAGTAGGGCGTCCGGCACCACGGTCACGCTGGCCATTCGATGTATAGCGGCTCAACTCAAGAATCTCAAGTTGTTCAGCAGGAGTGACATTCTCCATAAACTCAGGAACGAGTTTGGCTCCCATACGGTTTTCACTCAACGCAAGCACCTTAAAAGAGTATGTGATGGGAGCACGCTTGATCTGGATAACATCACCCACCTTGACGTTTCTCGACGCCTTCTGGGAGTTGCCACCAATCATGACATGACCTTTCTTGCAAGCCTCAGCCGCCAAAGTTCGCGTCTTGAATAATCTTACAGCCCACATCCATTTGTCGATGCGTACTTCCTCTTTTACCTCTTTTGCCATTACTTGATCAGCTACTTACTTATTATTGAATTGGTTCATTGTGATATCAAGACCCGCAAGCATGAAAGACGCGATTGCCTCACCGGCTATCTTCTTTCTCTCAGGCATAGCAGCCATATCCTCGTCGCCAAACTTACCAAGCACAAAATCCACCTGTTTGCCTTTAGGGAAATCGTTGCCGATACCGAATTTTAGGCGGGCGTACTTCTCTGTGCCAAGCAATTCCTGGATATTCTTCAAACCGTTGTGACCGCCTGCGCTACCACTTCCTTTGATACGGATTTTGCCGAAAGGTAGAGACAAATCATCCACAACGACGAAGATATGATCCACGTCGATCTTCTCTTTCTGAGCCCAATAGCGGACTGCGTTTCCGCTAAGGTTCATGTATGTATTAGGTTTCAATAGGATAAACTCCTTGTTTTTAACGCGACCTTCGGCGATAGCGCCGTAACGCTCATCCTTAAAAACAAGATTGGACGCTTCGGCAAAAGCGTCCAATACCATAAATCCTATGTTGTGCCTTGTGTTGGCATACTCGTCTCCGATGTTGCCAAGCCCAACAATCAGATATTTCATTATTAATTAGCTCTTGAACCACGAGTTGCCTTAACTGTAGCAACAACGTTGATAGGGTTGTTCAACAACTCAAGATTCTCGTATGAAAGTGCACCAACCTGGATTGTCTTACCAATACCAAGGTTCTCAACGTTAACTGGCAATCTGTCAGGGAAGTTAGTGTAGATACCCTTAACACGAAGCTTTCTCATCTGCTGAACCAACTTACCTCCTAGCTTAACACCCTCTGCAAGACCCTCAAGCTTAACTGGGATCTCGATTACAGCTGGCTTGTTCTCAGAGATTTCAAGGAAATCGATGTGAAGGATGTTGTCCTTAACTGGGTGAACCTGAAGATCCTTCAAGATAGCAGTAACTGTCTTACCAGCAACTGTCAACTCAACGATGTAAACGTTTGGAGAGTAGATAAGCTTTCTAACATCACCTTCTTTTACTGTGAAGTGCTTTGTCTCTGCACCACCGTAAAGTACACATGGGATAAGACCGTTAGCACGAGTCTCCTTTGTAGCCTTCTTGCCTAGATCTGCACGAAGCTCACCTGAAAGTTGAAATTTTTCCATTTCTTTAATAATTTTTTTAAGTATACTCAGGATTAGATCACCTAATCCCCCATCATACTCCTCAATGATTTTTTGCCGAAAATCAAGAAAAGCGGTGCAAAGATAGTGAGAAAAATGCTAAATGCAAAATGATGAATGCCAAATATGGATTTTCGCAACGTAAAATTCTCGAAAATGAATCGTGAATTTCATAGTAATCAGTTGGAACCCATTTGAAACCTAAAACTTGAAACCACAATAGTCTTTGAAAATCCCAATTATTTATGTATTTTTGCAAAGTTTTTTTGAAAAACGCCATGGATATAAACAATCAAGAGACGATAAACTTCGTAAAGTCAGCTATTCTGTTTTGCCACGTGATTGAGCAATCAGAGAATGATGCTCCAAAGGAATTCGCAAAGAAACTTGCTGGCTCATTGGCTGGTCTGTATGCAGCAACCAACTATCTCCCTTCTTATGATGAGGTAGAAGACGACTATATCGAACTGGAATGCAAAGTGACTGAAGAGATGTACAATTCCGTTGTGCAGATTGTCAGCGACAAACTTGGAACTCACGACGATTTCCTAACAGTCGACCACGTCGACATGCAATACAGTGACACTCCGATTGTTGCCCATGTGTCGGAAGACATGGCTGATATCTATCAGGATATCGTCGACATGACTCACCGCATCCAAAGTGCTGACAACGCCATCATGTGCGCGGCACTGAAGGAGTGTGTGGAGCATTTCCACGAGTTCTGGGGCCAGTGTCTCACTCGCAGTCTGGGAGCTCTACATTCATTTATTTCCTCTCCAGACGACGAAGACGAAGAATAAAATCAAATGGGACAGTTTGCTGAATCTATAACCAAAGAAGAAATCCAACAGTTGCCGATAGCATCGTTTACCGGCGACATCATCGTCGTGTCGAGATTCGACATGGTGCAGGAGGCTGTCGACTATTTGAACACACAGAAAGTGCTTGGTATCGACACGGAGACTAAACCTGTCTTTGTGAAAGGAAAATCCAACCAAGTAGCACTTCTACAAATCAGTTCGGAGACGCGTTGCTACCTCTTCCGTCTCAACCTTTTAAATATTCCAGAGTCTGTGGCTGACTTGTTCGCCAATCCGAGCATCACAAAGATCGGTCTCAGCCTTCACGATGATTTCCGACAGCTCCGTCGACGTATGCCAAATTTCAAATGCGAAAATTACGTGGAGCTTCAGAGCTACGTGGAGAAATTCGGAATTAAGGACAAGAGTCTGCAGAAAATCTACGCGATAATTTTCAAACTTCAGATTTCTAAGCGTCAGCAAACTTCCAACTGGGAGGCTAACCCTCTTGAACCTGCACAGATCCGATACGCCGCACTCGACGCGTATGCCACTCTGATGATTTACCATGAGTTGAGCAACAGCGAAGAAGGCAAAAGCAAACCTGCCGATCATTTGTCGTCAGCCGTGTTGGAGCAGATGCAGTTGGCTCAGCAGCAACGTGCTCAGGAGAAAAAGGAGAAGAGAGAGAAAAAGAGGAAAGAGCAGGAGGCTAAGCCTAAAGTGGTTGTGCCAAAGACTCCGGAAGAGATCCACGAGGAGAATCTGCAGTCAATCGCCCGTCTCTACAAGAAATTCCAAGGCCATCACCCATCTTCAATCACACCTATCGCTCAAGCCGGTTCAGGTCGTCAGTATTTCATGGTCGACGGTGATTCTGGCAAATACGTCGCGACTATCGGTGAGACAAAAGAGGAGAACGAGGCATTTTTCTATCTTGCAAAGCAATTGAAGCGAGCAGGAGCGTCAGTGCCAAAGGTTTTCCATATTTCCAAAGACAGAATGATCTATCTGCAGACCTACTGCGGAAATGATTCACTTTATAAGGTGCTCGACAGATTTCGTCAGACAGGAGAATATTCAAAGACAAGCATTCGAATGCTTGGCAAAGCAATGTCAGACCTGGCAAGAATACAGCTTGTCGGAGCAAAGACAGTGGATTTTGCGAAGTGTTATCCAGAATCTGAGTTTTCAAGAGACGGATTGATGGCAGACTTCGCCAAATTCGAGACATATTTCGTAAAGAAGCATCCTATAGATTATAATGAATCCCGTCTTCACGATGATTTCGAGAAGATGTGGGCAACCATGAGTGCTGTCCGCAAAGACGCGTGGGGATTCATGTACCGTGATTTCCAGTCGCGCAACGTGATGGTGAAATCAGGTGGATTATGGTATATAGATTTCCAGGGAGGACGACGCGGACCAATCTGGTACGACTTGGTGTCATTCGTTTATCAAGTAAGAGCAAAATATCCTGACGATGTCAAGACGCAGATAATCACCATCTATCTTAAAGCAGTCAAGAAATTCATCGAGATAAGCGACGAGGAGTTTTATGCCAACCTTGACTTCTTCATTCTAATGCGTATGGTCCAGGTGCTTGGCACATACGGACTACGTGGATTGGAGGAGAAGAAGGAGACATTCCTTGGTCAGATTCCAGACACATTAAAAGTGTTAGGTACTGTCGTCGACAAATTCGAGAATGAGTATCCGGAACTTATTAAAGTAATCAAAGAAGCGACAAAGCATTATGGAGAATAAGGAATTAGTTGTCAAAGTATTCAGTTTTTCATACAAGAAAGGCATTCCAGCAGACGAGTCAGGCAACGGAGGAGGCTATGCCTTCGACTGTCGTGCGGTGCACAACCCAGGCAGATATGAAGAGTACAAGCAGTTGACAGGCCGTGACAAACCAGTCATTGACTTCTTGGAGAAAGACGGAGAGATCCTCACATTCCTTGATTCTGTCTGGGCTTTGGTTGATTTCCACGTCGCACGCTATATGGAGCGAGGCTTCACAAGCCTTATGATAAGCTTCGGTTGCACAGGAGGCCAACACCGTTCAGTCTATTCAGCACAGAAGACAGCAGAGCATATCGCTGAAAAATTCGGCGTAGAGGTTAGATTGGAGCACGTAGAACAGCATATAGCACAGGTATTTGAGAAAAAGTAGTGCACGTAGAGACGCACGGACGTGCGTGTCACTTGGTATTCCCTAACCTCTAACCATAAAAAACATGAACAAAACTGAGATCATAAGAATATCCATCATTGCCCTACTAATTGTCGCATTGTTCAATGCATTCGGCATAGGAGGCAATGTCAATATCAAGTGGCTATTGAAGTTAGTCACAGGATTCTCATTGTTCATCGTCATACTATATTGGAAAGT
>DCIP01000071.1:14372-28192 GCA_002317115.1 Candidatus Scybalocola fimicaballi | reverse complement strand
CCCTTCATATAAGCTCCAAGCAAACCAGTGCCTGGCTTACGAGTAGGAAGACCATCTTCAGGGAATGATTTGTCGATAAGAATATCATCAAACTCAACACCTTCACCCTTCAACACCTCAAGCATCTTGTTCTGTACCTCTTCAAACACAGCTTCTGGGTAAGCGTCAGTGCCAAGACCATCTTGGTTAGTGACCATGACAAACTCAGAAGAGAGACGTTCACGGATGAACGCCATGTTGCGGATGACACCAGAAAGGAAAGTCATCTCGGCAAGAGAGTTGACCTGTTCTGTAATAGGCGGTTCGATGATTATCGTACCGTCGCGATCTATAAATAATGCTGTTTTCATTTATATTCTTTTATTAAAGGCAAAGATAGCATATTTTGTCTCCACTTGTATATAGTCAGCACACTTTAATAGAATATATGGCTAAGGAGAAATGACTTATGGGTTCAATTTGCCGTTTTTCACTAATTTTCCAAAATAATAACTAAATTCTCCGAGGATGGCTATTTTGTCGTCGTAGAAGAAATCGTCGAAAGCGTCAAAGCCACTGAATGTGAAAACTTGCTTCATCTCTTTGGAATCCCATCTTAGGGCAAGTGTACGGCCAACTAATGTGATGATATCTCCAAGTATCCACTTCGTTTTGGTTCCTATTCTCACGTTGATAGGATCTTCGTATTTGCCGTCGACAGCTAATTTCCAAATTATCCAAGGAATGTCAAATCCTGCGCAGACGGAGGTCGCAAGACCACCTGTGAATCGCGTGTTGGTTTCGATGTAGGCGACTACGCCAGTCTCAGGATCATAACGGAAATCTAAACCGCAGACTCCATTGTAGTCAACTGACTCCAAAAGCATCTTTGCGTATTTTTCCAATTCAGGGACATTGACTATTTCTCGTTGGGTAGTTGTGCCTCCACCTTCTGTTTTGGTTACAATGGCATGGTAGACTGTCGCTTTCCAGAATCCGTTCCATCGGATACAATCGACGCAATAATCGGTGCCTCCGATCCATTCTTCTAACATGGATTCTTGATTTTTATACTTATCCATCAGTTTCAACAATTCTTCCTTTGTCTTAGGATAATACACCTCTTTGGCCGAATTGCCGAATACGGATTTGAATACGACAGGATATTTTTTTATGTCGTCGACTGAATGATAAATTTCTGGTACTGGGATTCCGACTTTTTTTGCGGCTGCCGTGCTTTGGGCTTTGTTGGCAAGCGACGTCAATAGCTCCTCGTTGGTGTAAGGAATTAGTAAATCATCAGGAAACTCATTTCTATGACGCATGACCACGATGCTTTCATCATGTGTGGGCAAAAGCATTTTAGGCTTTAGCTCTGCCACTTTTTGCTTTAGGCATTCGATGAATGCTGGTTCATCCTTGGTATAGTCGGGATAAACAAAACTACCGGTGCAATATTTCGATAACGAACAGATATTTTTCGCTGATGTGTCAGCACACCATACCTTAAGGCCATGAGAAGCCAAACTCCTAACTATATTATAACCGACTCTGTTCCAGCAGTAGGTTATGATTATATCACACTCCTTATTCTGCATGGTTATTTGTTTTGTGACAAATGTCAGTTAGTAATCTATTCATTTGACGCTATGATTAGTTAAATATTTCTTTATAGAAATCCATCAGACATTTCTGGACGAATTTTTGTTCAAACTTTGATTCCACCATCTTGCGAGCGTTCTTGGCCATGGCGTTGCGAGCCTCGACGTCGATAAGCATTCGTTCCATGGCGTTATATAAGGCTTTCGCATCTTTTGATGGAATAATGATGCCGTTTTTGTTGTTCTCTATAATCTCGCACGAACCGTTAATGTCTGTAGCTATGCAAGGCAATCCTACAGCACCTGCCTCAAGAGGCGTGTTAGGGAATCCTTCGCGGTAAGAAGGGAACACAAAGCATTCCGACGCGGAATAATACTTCACCAGATCTTCTTTTGATTTGTGTCCTACAGTAATGATGTCTGGATTTGTTAATATCTGTTTTTTAGCTTGTTCAGAGATTGGGTCGAGGCTTTCTTCCATCACTCCTACTATAACCAAACGAATATTATTATACTTTTCGTGTAGGGCGGTGAATGCATCGATGAGTTCATTGATACCTTTGTCTTTGACAATACGGCCTACAAACAAAAAGTTGAATTTCTTTTCTTTTCCTAGTCCTAAAGATTCTGCATCAACATTTTTCTTTGTCCAGAAATCCATGTCGATACCTCTGCAATTGCCATGGCCCAACACTTTCATCGGCTTATTGGTGATGTGATTCTCCAGATCATTTTTTACGCCTTCACCCTCTGGTATGATATGGGTGGCGCAAGCGCAGAGAATTTTGTCTGTCAGCATAAGTATCCTGCGTTTGTTGCCGACTGCAGTAGGCCAGACAAGACCTGTGAAAGTGTGAACTCGTTTTGGCACTCCCACCAACCATGCTGCTATCATGCAGAGAAATCCGGCTTTTGGTGTCATAGAGTGAACCATATCCGGTTTCTCTTCTAAGAACAACTTAACCAACTGACATAAGGATTTAAGATCTTTGGTTAGAGAAATCTGACGCTCCATTGGCACAATTATGCATTTGTTATCATGCATTTTTTGAAAATCCGACCATTCTGGGCCGGGTGCAGATAGCAATGCAACTTCATAACCTTCAGCTTTTAGGTTATCAAGCATAGGCTCAACAAATTCTAGAGACCCAGGGATAGTACATGCCCTTATAATCTTTTTATTGATACTTGCCATCTTGTCGCAATTGCATTAATTGTGCTTTATTTGTTAGTATGTATTAAAAATATAACCTTTTGAATAATAGTTGCTTAGTCTTTGTGCCGCCCCCATTATATTACCCCAAAATTTTGAAACAAAAAACAAAGACCATAATGTTCGGTAAAGATAGAAATAAATCAGCAGACAATACAATAATTTTTAAAATAAATATGTGTGATCTGTCTTTTACGTGACAGACTATGTGGTAGTATGCAACGCATAAATGAAACATTTTTATAAACGATAATGTATATTTATACTAAAAATGAATATGCATAAAGTATGCACCCCCTATATTTTAGGAATCATTAAAGCTAATTAGTCTATAATTTGTGTTGATAGAGTACTTTTTTTACCCTTTTTTGTCTTTAATTTTATGTTTGGGGTAATTAACATTTTTTAAATAATGTCCACGTATTAATATTCGTTTTGTGTTTATTTTTTTCTAATTTTGCAACGTTTGTTTGCCATTTTGGGCGCAGACAGAACTAAATTGATATAAGAATTTATAATCATAATTGTGATTTTAAGTGATACTTCTTTTGATAAATGCTTGTTTCTTATGGTTATAAGTATGCAAGAGAGTATCGAGTGAAAAAAATAGATACTACGATTTCTTGTTATGGTGATGGTCAGTAAATATGATGCTGGTGGTGCAAATGTTGCCGTACAACCTCAACAGTCATCTGTTGCTAGTTCAACTAGTGGCTTCTCTGTTGCGGAAGTGCTTGCTTCTTTCATCTCGCATTGGTATTGGTTTTTAATATCATTGTTTGTCTGTTTAGGCGCTGCATGGTATTATCTATCAACGACATCTCCTGTATATACAAGAACTGCGATGCTTCTCATTAAAGATGAGAGCAAGGGATCTTCAGCGATGAATATCGCTTCTGAGATGCAGGATATGGGTCTGGTTGCAACAAAGTCAAATCTCAGCAATGAGCTTATTACTTTGAAATCACCTACGTTGATAATGCAGGTGGTGAATGAGTTGCAACTTATGGATTATTATAAAGTTCCGCTTAGTTTTAGAGAGCTGGACATTTATGGTAAGTCTCCTGTTAAGGTTGTGTTTGATCCTTCCAAATTAACAAATATTGATTTTGTTTCCTTTAAAATCAGAATGGTAGATAAACAATCTGTTGACCTGTATGATTTTAAGAACAAAGGAGTAAAGACAGACGAGACGATAAGTATTAAATTGAATGATTCTACTTTTACAGAGACACCCGTCGGATTTCTTACGGTTTATTCTACAGGGGTTGAGGGTAGTGAAGAATTCAAAAATGTCAATTTTAGTCGTTCCAGCGTCGACGCGGCAACGAATACTTATACATCATTGTTGTCAGTTGGTTTGGTAGACAAACAGTCTACTGTTGTTAAATTGTCTATTATGGATGAGTCGACAATAAGAGCCACTGATATTCTTAAGACAGTGATAAATGTCTACAATGATAATTGGGTTCATGACAAGAACCGAATTGCGGAAAGTACATCTGAGTTTATCGCTTCACGTCTTGGTGTGATTGAATCTGAATTGACTGGTATAGATAAGAATATCGCTAACTTTAAAGGAAGGAACCTATTGCCTGACATTGCCGCGGTATCCCAGTTGTATTTGCAGCAGAATTCAGAGACTAAAACTCGTTTGCTTGAGTTGAACAACCAGTTGTCGATGCTTGAGTATATTCAGGATATTTTAAGAGAGCAGAACTTTGACAATCCGTTGCCGATTCCTTCGAGCATGTCAAGCACGAATGTTCAGAACCAGATTACTGAGTATAATAAGGTTTTGCTTGAGCGTAACCGAATGCTTGCCAACAGTAGGAATCACCCGTTGGTGAAGGACCAAACAAAGCATTTGAATGCCATGCAGTCTGTTATCTTACAGAGCGTTAACAATGAGATTGCATCTCTTTCAATGCAGATTAAGAATGTAAATGCACAGGAATCGAGGACAGAACGTCAGTTGGCGAGAAATCCAAACCAGGCAAAATATTTGTTGTCTGAGGAGCGTCAGCAGAAAGTCATGGAGGGCTTGTATTTGTTCTTGTTGCAGAAACGAGAGGAAAATGCTTTGTCTCAGGCGTTTACAGCTTACAATACTCGTTTGATTACAGAGCCAAGAGGCAGTGATTCGCCTGCTGCTCCTAACCGTTCATTTATTTGGATGGTCGCTTTTGCTATAGGATTGTTGGTCCCAGCAACTATTATGGTGTTGATGGAGATGACCAATTCGACAATCCGGGGACGTCAGGATGTAGAGAGATTGGCAGTGCCATTTGCGGGTGAAATTCCTTTGTGTACTAGAAAGGAAGGAAATACAGCAAATGGAATTACACTTGTAGTAAAGGAAAAATGTCGTAATATTATTAACGAAGCATTCCGTGTCGTTAGAACTAATGTTGACTTCATACTTGGTAAGGGCAAGACTCATAAGGTGGTTATGTTTACCTCTTTGAATCCAGGCAGTGGTAAGAGTTTTGTGGCAGCAAACCTTGCGTATTGTATGTCGTTGAAGAAGAAAAGAGTTGTGGCTCTTGATTTGGACTTGCGTAGAGCTTCATTGTCACAAGTGGTTGATCGTCCATACAAAGGTGTGGTCGACTACTTAAATGGAGAAATAAAAAGCTGGAGAGACGTGTTGGTTCATGCTGAAGGCTGCAATTTTGATGTTATTCCTGTTGGAGAGGTTCCACCAAATCCGACAGAGCTTTTGTTCAACGAGGATTACCTTCCACGAATGATAGACGAGTTGAAGCAAGAGTACGACTATGTGTTTATCGATTGTCCTCCTGTAGATGTCGTTGCTGATGCTAATGTCGTTTCAGAGTATGTAGACTTGGTGTTGTTTGTGGTGCGTGCTGGATTGATGAGAAAGGACATGCTTCCAATTGTGGACACATTCTACAACCAGAAGAAGTTCCCATCATTGGCGTTGATCCTTAATGGTACTTCAGTTACAAAGACAATGGGAACCAAGTATGGCTATGGCTACGGATATGGTTATGGAAATTATATTAAAGAATAAAAATTAACTTATATACAAAAATGAAAAATCTGTTTAGTAGATTTACGCATTGGTATTTTTCTAAAGATGCGTTGTCGTATTGGTTGGTATTACTTATGGACTGTCTCATCGTTGTGGGAACAAGTTTCTTTGTTCACGTCATGGAGACAAGTGCTACTCAAACGTTAGCTAACTTCAGTCCATTGTTAATTACATTCTGTGCGTACCTGATCTTTTATCTTATCGGATTTAAGTTGAGATATACATACAGTGGAGTGTTAAGATACTCATCATTTGTCGACTTGGTTCGTTTGTGGTCTGCCACATTTATCGCAATTGTGTTGATTCTTATTTTACGACACACTACATCTGTTGACGAGTATTTGGTGCCATTGTCATGGAAAGAGTTGCTTGAGACATGTATTATGTCGACTTTGCTTATGAGTGTTGTCCGCATTATGACAAAATATATCTATGATATCTATTTTGTTGGAAATTCAGTGCAGCGTGTATTCATCTACGGTGTAAAAGAGGGTGGTGTTGCATTAGCAAAGAGTGTGCAGGCTCAGGAGTCTAAGTATGAGGTTGTTGGTTTCGTATCAGATGTTGATAGCGATGCTCACCACTTGTTGATGGGTGTTAAGATCTACGCTAACGACGAAAAGCTTGTAAGCAGAATGCAGCAGAAGAACGCTAATGTTTTGATGGTCTCTCCATTGAAGTCGGATGCAATTAGAAATAATCAGCAGATGGCAGATGCTTTGGCTGAAGCTGGAATCAAGATTTTGATGTACAACCAGCAGGAATGGGATGGAAAGAGCGCATTGGGCTATTCTAACCTAAAGGAGGTAGACGTTGAAGACTTGTTGCCACGTAACCAGATTGATGTCGACTTGGATGCAATCAGCAACGTATTGAAAGGTAAGAGTATTTTGATCACAGGTGCTGCAGGTTCTATCGGTTCAGAGATTGTAAAGCAGGTTGCAAGTTTTGGTCCAAGCCAGTTGATCCTTGTCGATCAGGCAGAGACTCCACTTCATGATATCCGTTTGATGATGGCTCGTAAGTTCCCTGAGATCCCAGCTGAGACAGTTACAGCAAGTATTCACCATAAGATCCACATGGAGTATTTGTTCGGCAAATACAAGCCAGAGTATGTGTTCCATGCTGCAGCATATAAGCATGTGCCTATGATGGAGGATAATCCGGGAGAGGCTGTTGCGAACAATATCGATGGTACTCGTATCATGGCAGACTTGTCTGTTAAGTACGGTGTTAAGAAGTTTGTGATGGTATCTACAGATAAGGCTGTTAACCCAACAAACGTTATGGGTTGTTCAAAGCGTATCTGTGAGATGTATTGCCAGAGCTTGGATAAGGAGATTAAGGAAGGAAAGATGGAAGGCCATACAGAGTTCGTGACAACTCGTTTTGGTAATGTGCTTGGTTCTAACGGTTCTGTAATTCCTTTGTTTAAGGAGCAGATCAAGGCAGGTGGTCCTCTTACAGTGACACACCCAGATATCATTCGTTACTTTATGTTGATTCCAGAGGCTTGTAAGTTGGTTCTTCAGGCTGGTACAATGGGCCATGGTGGTGAGATCTTCGTATTTGATATGGGTAAGCCAGTACGTATCGCTGATTTGGCTAAACGTATGATTCTTCTATCAGGTGCAACAAATGTTGAGATTAAGTACACAGGTTTGCGTGATGGTGAGAAGTTGTACGAGGAGTTGTTGAACAAGGAGGAGAACACTAAGCCTTCTTCACATCCTAAGATCAAGTTGGCAACTGTTCGTGAGCTTGGTTATGCAGAGGTTAGCGCTCAGATCGACAGACTAGTGGAGATCACTAAGGAGGGTTATGATGATATGTCTATTGTTAAACAGATGAAGGTGTTGGTACCTGAGTTTAAGAGTAAGCATTCAAAATACGAGGCTTTGGATACTAATGAATAATCTCGTTATTCATTAAATTTGGATATTAATTGATGGGAAAGGGAGACTTGGTTACACAAAGTCAAGATCCGGACAATATTTCCAAAAACAATAGACGCATAGCTAAGAATACATTGATGTTGTATCTTAGAATGTTCTTTATGACTGTAATATCACTCTACACCAGTAGGGTGATATTGCAAGTTTTAGGCGTCGAGGATTTTGGTATATATAATGTTGTCGGTGGAGTCATCGCTTTGTTTGGATTCCTTTCAAACGCATTGTCTAGTGCTAGTCAAAGATACATAGCCCATGCTATAGGCGAAGGTAATGTTGATAGACAAAAACTAATATTTTGTACTATCATGATTGTCAATGTATTTTTGGCTATCTTTATTTTTATAGTCGGAGAGACAATCGGTCTTTGGTTTGTTCATAACCAAATTAATGTCCCGGCAGAAAGGTTTGACGCTGCTATTTGGGTTTACCATTTGTCAATTATTTCTGCTATGATCGGTGTTGTAAGCACACCGTATAATGGGTTGGTGATCGCCCACGAACGAATGGACGCGTTCGCGTATATATCGATTCTCGAAGCGTTCTTGAAATTGGGAATGGTATTCTTGCTGATGTTTGTGACGGTAGACAAATTGATCCTTTATGCGGTATTGTATCTTTGTGTTTTTATAATCATCAGAATAATATACACGGTATATTGCGGAAAGAGATTTGAAGAAACGCATTTTTCTTGGCAGATAGACCGACCATTGTTGAAGGAGTTGACTTCCTATGTGTCGTGGGATTTGATTGGTAATTTTGCGTCGACATTAGCGGTCCAGGGAGTCAATATTCTATTGAACATTTTCTTTGGACCTGTCCTTAACACAGCCAGAACAATCTCCATTCAAGTACAAGGATTATTGCAGATGTTTGCAGGAAATTTCCAGTCCGCTGTAAACCCTCAGATTATCAAGTCTTATGCGAAGGGCGATCTCTCTTATATGCACAGTCTGATTTTCAGAAGTGGAAAGTTGACATTTGTGTTAATGGGGATGCTTATATTGCCATTTATTTTTGAGACTCCGTATATCCTCGATTTGTGGCTTGGTGAATACCCTGATTATGCTGTTCCATTTGTCAAACTAACTTTAGTTGTTACTTTGATTGATTCGATGGCGTTGCCATTCATGATAGCAGTCCGAGCAACAGGTAAAATTAAATTTTATTGTATTGTGACGGGAGGATTATCATTGATGTTGGTGCCTGTCTCATACATTTTTTTGAAGCTTGGTGCGGACCCTACAGTTGTGGTGCTTGTCCAGATTGTGATTGCCTCACTTTGCTTCGTCGCTCGATTGATTATTGTAAAACCATTGATATCATTTTCTGTCAGAGCTTATGTCAATGATGTTTTGTTGAAGAGTGCCGTTGTTGGAGTTTTGACGCTGGTTCCACATTTTTTGTTGGTGAAGTTGGGTTTCAATCCTCATCTGGAATTCTTCATTTGTCTTTTCTTATCAGTCACATTGATTATCGCGTTTTCGTATGCGATTCTCTTGGATAATGTTGAAAGAAACTATATAAGGCAACTTGTAGAGTCGAAAATTTTAAGGCGGATATGATCAATGATTTCGTTTCTAAAATATATAGCAGGTCAAGGCCTGTTATTTCTTATGGTAAAAGTAACTAAACGGAGATCATGTTTGGGTATGTGAAAGGTCAACAATATTGAAGGGTGTGACTATTGGCAACGACTCTATCGTGGCTCTTGGAGCACTTGTTACGAAAGATGTTCCTTCAAATAGTATCGCCGCTGGTATTCCGGCAAAGATAACCAAGACTAATATAACTTGGGACTATTAAATCAATAGATATTATAACTCGTTTTTACAAAAGGATCGAGAACAAATGGATAACGAAAATATCATAGTGTCTGTCGTAATCGCAATTTACAATGTCTCTCATTGGATAGACAAAGGAATGGATATTATCTTGAATCAGACGTTGACGAACTTTGAGGTATTGCTCGTCGACGATGGTTCGACGGATGACAGTGCCGTTAAGTGTCAGTCTTGGGTTGAAAAGGACGACCGTGTACGCCTGATACGAAAGGAGAATGGCGGATTGGGAAGTGCGAGAAATGCTGGTATCGATGCGGCAAAAGGTCGCTATGTTTATTTTTTCGATGTTGATGACGTCGCAAAGGCCAACCTGCTTGAATATTGTTCGTCTAAGATGGATGAACTTCAGGTCGACTATATGATGTTTGGCTTTAATATGATAGAGAAGGGTTATGTCAACAGCACTCTCGTCTGTAGTCATAAAGAGCAGATCATCAACAGCAATTCTGAGCTGAAGGATGCGTTTGCCGAACAGATGGTTCTATGCACCGGTGGCAACGGATTTTCGTGGAATAAGATGTACCGTCGTGAATTCTTGAACAGATATGGTTTGCGTTTCGAGAACCAACGTATTCAGCAAGACGAGGTCTTTAATCTCCTGGTGTACCGTCATCTTGATAAAGCATATATTTCATCTGAGGTCTTGTACGACTATTTCATTTATAGTTCAGGAAACACAAGATCGAGATTTATTCCTGAGAGGTTTGATATCTACGTCTCTATTCGGGACCATTTTTTAGAGTTGTTATCTTATTGGAATCTTAAGGATGAACGTGTGACTCGTCATCTTGACAAAAGATTCCTTGAGGGTATAACCCAAACTTTGCGGGTTAACATGTTCCATGCAGGATGTGATTGGGACGACGATCGTCGACTTCAGGAATTGGATAAAGTAATGTCTCATCCATATACGATAAACGTTCTCGACAATGTTTCATTGAATTTTGAAATGTCTCGATTTGTCAGTGCGTTTAGGGATAGGAGCTTAGTGCGTATTCGTTTCTATAATTGGTTGTTTGGCACTTTGAGAAAGATCCGTCATTCACTAAAATAAGAAAGAATCGGATCATAAACTACTCAGAAATGAAGAAGCGTATTTTTATTAATATACATTATTTGGAGATAGGAGGTGCGGAGAGGGCATTGTTAGGCCTGTTGTCTGCGCTTGATCCGACACTGGTTGACGTTGATTTGTTTGTGAATCAGCACACAGGTGAATTTATGTCGTTGATCCCAGATTATGTAAATCTTCTTCCTGAGATTCCGGAATACACATGCATAGAGCGTCCGATAAAGGATATTGTGATGGAAGGCCACATTGGAATAGCTCTACGCAGATTGAAGGCAAAGTATAAGCATAGAAAGTATTTGAAGACGCTTTCGGAAACGGAGTCCTATAATGACGGGAGTATTTTCCATTATGTGATGGATGAGGTTGAGGACGCTTTGCCATCACTCCACCATTTAGGAGAGTATGATTTGGCTATCAGTTTTCTGCAGCCCCACAATATAGTTTTGAATAAGGTTAAAGCCAAGAAGAAGATCTGTTGGATACATACGGATTATAGTACGGCTCATGTTAACCATGATTTGGAACTTCCGGTATGGAATGGATTTGACTATGTGGCTTCGATAAGTGACGACTGTACTTCTGCTTTCATTAAGACATTTCCGGAATTGGCGGACAAAATAGTGCTTATTGAAAATATCCTTTCTCCTGGTTTTGTTCGTCAGCAGGCAGAAATGGAGGATGTCAGCGTTGAGATGCCGGACAAGGATGGGCAGGTAAAGATACTGACAATCGGTCGTTTTTCTGTGCCAAAGAAAATCGAAGGTATACCTCACATCTGTGCTGAAATGGTCAAGCTGGGGATAGATTTCAAGTGGTATATTATTGGATATGGAAACGACTCCGAGATTCAAGCGGCATTGGATAAATATCAGATGAGGAATCGAATGATTCTGCTTGGAAAGAAGACTAATCCATACCCTTATATCAAGGCTTGCGACATTTATTGTCAGCCAAGTGTATACGAGGGAAAGAGTGTCACAGTTAGGGAAGCTGAGATGTTATACAAGCCAGTTGTAATCACCAACTATCCGACAGCGAAGTCGCAGATCACCACGGGTGTCGACGGTGTGATTGTCCCCATGGATGAAGTTGATACGGCGAAGGGAATCGTTAGCCTGATAAAAGATAAAGAGCTTCAGTGTCGAATCGTCGAACATTTGAAAAACAGTGATTTTGGAAATGAGACTGAGGTTGAAAAAATATATTCTCTGATGTCGTGATAATTTGTATTAAGCATGATTCCAGATTTTTTATATAAATACATTTTTCTTATTGTTGTGACCATACTCACCATTGTGTTGGTAAAAGATCGACGCAATATCTTTGAGCCAGAGCCAATGACAGGAAGTTTGGTCTTCTGTATTTTGATCATCCTGTTTGTCGGGTTCCGACCTCATACGCATGCGTTTGTCGATACCAAGAACTATGCCGACTGGTGGGGGTTACAGTATTGGACTGGTTTTGATTTCAGTGCGGAAAACATATTGTTTGATAATCTTTATGTATGGATGTCAAACAAACTTCCTGATCCGACGCTTTTCTTCGTATTGGTGGCGACTGTATATTTCTCTTGTCTATTGGCTGCGTGTAGAAAACTCTTTGAGGCAAACACCTTCATCACGTTCTTGGTTTGCCTGGCAGCTTTTTCCACCTTCTCTTACGGAACGAATGGTATTAAGGCCGGTATGGCGGCTTCGTTGTTTGTTATGGCTTTGGCGTATAGGGATAATTTAATTGTCTCCATCATTTTCCTTTTGTTGTCAAGAGGATGCCACCATTCCATGACCTTGCCTGTCGCCGCTTATATCCTTACGTTTTTCTGCAAGGACAGCCGATGGTATTTCTACGGATGGTTGTTTTGTTTGCTGATGGCTGCGGCTCATGTGACTTTCTTCCAAAACTTGCTTGCAGGAATGTCTGACGATTCTGGTAGTTCATATTTGACATCTTCAAATACCGATTGGGGTGGAAAATCCGGATTTAGAATAGATTTCGTTTTGTATAGTGCGATGCCTATCATAATGGGATACTATGTGATATTCAAGTATGAGTTGAGAGATTCTTTGTACGAGACCATGCTGCATTATTATCTTATCACAAATGGTATTTGGATGCTGTGTATGTATGGCTCGTTCACAAACCGTATCGCTTACCTTTCTTGGTTTGTTTATCCGTTCCTGATTATATACCCTTGTTTTGCGATTCCAAGTGATTCGCATCCTCTGGTGGTGAACAGAATAAAATACATAGGTGCTCATCTTGGATTTACTCTGTTTATGGAACTTGTTTATTACGCTTGATTTATTATTATGATACCTAAAGTAATACATTATTGTTGGTTTGGAGGCAATCCTTTGCCAGAGGATGCAAAAAAGTGTATTGCATCATGGAAGAAGTATTTCCCAGACTATGAGATAAAAGAGTGTAATGAGAGCAATTTTGATGTTAACTGCTGTCCTTATGTTAAGGGGGCATACGAACAAAAGAAATATGCATTCGTTAGTGATTACGCTCGCTTCTGGGTGTTATATAAAGAAGGTGGAGTTTATTTTGATACCGACGTCGAGGTAATCCGTAATATGGATCATATTATTGACGCTGGTAACTTCATGGGTATCGAAAAGAGTTTGGCAACACAAAACTCTGATAGTGGAGAGATGATTGGCGTTAATGCCGGATTGGGTATGGGGTGTGAGGCCAACTCACAATTCTTGAAAGAGATGTTGGATTTGTATGAGAGCAAACCTTCATTCACGTTCGACGAGGGAACCATAGTGCATCATACGACTTGGACATTGCAGAAATATGGTTTTGTGAATGAACATAAGTTTCAGGAGGTGGCTGGCTTTAAGATTTATCCTGCCGATTATTTCTGTCCGATGGATTCAACAACTGGTTTGGTTACTTTGACTGACAACACCGTCTCTATCCATCACTATTCATGCTCGTGGGTAGATCAGAAAACATTAGGATTTAAGCTGCATTTGTTGAAGAATAGACTGATTAAACTTTTGGGGCCAAAGATTGTCATGAAAGTGGCAAGTCTTATTAACGGTTCCAAATGATTATGATTGACCTTGAATATTACTTTGCTCAATTTA
>DCIP01000071.1:1041-14353 GCA_002317115.1 Candidatus Scybalocola fimicaballi | reverse complement strand
TTATGAACGAAAATTGTAGAATAACAGTCATAATGGGTATATATAATTGTGCGGACACTTTGGTTGAAGCACTTGAGTCTTTGGAGTCGCAGACCTACAAAAACTTCAAGGTTGTGTTGTGTGACGACGGATCTAAAGATGATACCTTGGCTGTCGCTAAGAGTTGGGCGGAATCTCATCCTAATTATATTGTGATTCAGAATGATCAGAATATGAAGTTGGCTGCTACTCTAAACCATTGCCTTGATTATGCAGACACTGAGTATGTCGCTCGAATGGATGGTGACGATGTGTCTGTCTCAACTCGTTTTGAGAAAGAGATCGAATTTTTGGACTCCCATCCAGAATATGCGATGGTGAGCTGTCCGATGATATATTTTGATGAGAAAGGTGATTATAGGACTGGCGTCGCCATTGAAAAACCACAGAAGGAAGATTTCAAATACAATACGCCTTTTTGCCATGCCCCTATTTTGATGAGACGTGAGGCTTTGGAAGACGTGGGTAGATACACTGCAGAACCAAAGACGGAGAGAATAGAGGATTACTATTTGTGGCACAAATTCTATTGCAAAGGCTACAAGGGCTACAATTTGCAGGAACCATTATACAAGATGCGTAACGGCAGAGATGCATTTGCTCGTCGTAAAGCCTCTGACAGATGGAGAGGCTATAAGTTGACTACGGAAATACTTGGCAATCTTGGTTTCTCTCATCCTTGGACTTATGGTATTCCTGCCTTGATGAAGGTGTTGGTCCCTAACTCTATTGTCAGATTCATCAGAACAATGAAGTGATATATATCGCTTCAGAAACAAAAAACTGTCTAATGTATGTCAACTCCAAAGGTATCTGTAATTGTTCCTGTTTATAATGTTGCCGCATACGTGGAAAAGTGCGCTGTCAGTTTGTTTGAACAAACGTTGGCGGAATTGGAGGTGCTTTTTATTGACGATTGTGGCAACGACAATTCTGTGGAAATAATCAAGACTACTCTTGAACGATACCCTAAACGAAAAGACGACGTGAGAATCGTTACGATGCCTGGCAATGGAGGAAGTGCCGCTGCACGTAGGGTAGGAATGGAGTCGGCCACAGGAGACTATGTCATCCATTGTGATTCTGATGACTGGGTTGATTTGGATTTGTATGAGAAACTTTACAACAAAGCCGTAGAGACAGGTGCGGATATTGTCGTATGTGATGAAATTCACGAATGCCCAGACGGAGCTCATCTGAAAAGATCGGCTGATATGCCGTCGGATTGCAAGACAGTAGTTAAAGGATGGTACGCGAATACAGTAGGTATGTTTTGCCATAATAAACTTGTAAGGAGGTCTTTGTACGTTGATCACGACGTTTATCCTTGGGATGGATTGAATATGTGGGAAGACAATGGATTGCTTACCCGGTTGTTTTATTATGGAGACAAACTGGCACAGATTCATGATTCGTGTTATCATTATAATAGGACAAATGTGAATGCAATGACATCCGGATATGGCATCAAACAGGTGGAGCAGATGGTCGGAGTCGCCCAGCATCTTACAGAATTCTTTTCTTCCCACCCAGATGCGAAGGAGTTTGAGAAAACAGTCATGGCGTTCCAGTTTCTTGCACGAATCAATTTCGTGACAGACAGTTTTGAAAACCTGAAAAGATATGACTCGACATTTGTCGGCTCTGAAAAAATCATATCAGAACTTGATCCAGACGCTTTTTCCGCGAGAGGGAAATTTAGATTCAATATGGTGAAACATCATCTTGCGTGGTTGTTTGTATTCATGTTTAAGGTTAAAAGTATGCTGCATATTTAACTTTTAATAAGAATTGATTGTATTATTTCTTTAATACAATTATGAGTTAATGAGATAAAAGATTATTTTTGTTGCATTAAATTATATCTTGTGTACTAATACATCCGTACATTATCTCTGTCAACAACAACTTGTGGAGATTTTTATGATATTGTATCATGATTGGTTTAATATATTGACTGAAAATTAACTGAAAATATTGATTATGTCGTACGTTCCTGAAAAGATGATCTATCTTTGTTTGGCTCACATGTCAGACGACGCTGTAGAGCAGAAATATGTAAAAGAGGCTTTTGATACTAATTGGGTAGTGCCTCTAGGACCAAATGTAAATGCTTTTGAGGAGGACTTAAAGAAGTTCCACGGTGGAAAGAATGAGGTGGTGGCGTTGAGCGCTGGTACAGCTGCTGTTCATCTTGCATTGCTTGCATGTGGAGTTAAGCCAGGAGATGAGGTTTTGGTACAGTCGTTTACTTTCTGTGCGTCATCTCATCCTATTACATATATTGGAGCAAAACCAGTTTTTGTAGGATCTGAGCCTGAGACTTGGAATATGGATCCTGTGCTTCTTGAGAATGCTATCAAGGATCGTATTGCTAAGACAGGAAAGACACCAAAGGCTATCGTTCCAGTTGCTCTATATGGTATGCCATACGATTGCGATAAGATTATGGCAATCGCAAACAAATATGGAATTCCAGTTGTTGAAGACGCTGCTGAAGGATTCGGTAGTAAGTTCAACGGCAAATCACTTGGTACATACGGAAGATTTGGAGTATTGTCATTCAACGGAAACAAGATGATCACTACTTCAGGTGGTGGTGCTTTGATCTGTGAGAAGGCAGAGGATAAGAATACAGTTATGTGGTACGCCACTCAGGCTCGTGACGCTTATCCATACTACCAGCATTCTGCAATCGGTTACAACTATCGTATGTCTAACGTCTGCGCAGGTATCGGTCGTGGACAGATGACAGTGGCTGACGCTCATATTGCTCACCACAAGCATGTCCAGTCTCTTTACGAGGAGTTGTTGAAGGATGTTAAGGGAGTTCATATCCACAAGCAGCCAGCTGATCCTCGTTATGATGCAAACTTCTGGTTGTGTACAGCAACTATCGACGCAGACGTCAAGGTTATTGGTCAGGAGAACGCTTACAAGGAGGTTATCAAAACAGCTGTCGGTGGTGCAGCCGGAGTGATTAAGACAGTAGATTCAGCTACAACTGACTGCCAGCCTAACGAGAATGTTGAGGCTCTTCGCGTCTTCATGCTAAACAAGAAAATTGAGGCTCGTCCAGTATGGAAGCCAATGCACAAGCAGCCTGTTTATGCTGGAGCTCCATTCTATACTAATGGCGTTGAGGAGGCAGTGTTCAAGGTTGGATTCTGTTTGCCTGCTGGTCCTTATGTGACTGACGATGATGTTCGTTACATTGTTGAGATGATCAAGGAAGCGATTGTAAAATAATATGTTGGATAAGAAAGAGAAACTGCGGGAAACATTTTTCCAATTGCTTAGGTTTGCTGTCGTCGGTGTGGTTGCTACGGCAATCCATTACGGCGTGTACCTGCTGCTGTTGAATCTCTTATCTGAAAATATTGCCTACACTATCGGCTACTTGGTGTCTTTCGTGTGCAATTTCATTCTGACGTGTGTTTTTACATTCCGTAAGAAAGCAAGCGCACAACGTGGTGTAGGATTCGGTTTGGCTCACCTTGTCAACTATGGTTTGCATGTGGCATTGCTCAACTTTTTCTTGTGGATGGGAATCTCCAACAAGTTGGCTCCTATTCCGGTATTCTGTATTGCGGTGCCAGTGAATTTCCTTTTGGTGAGATTCGTGTTCAGCCGTAGTGGACAATCAGAGAGTGTAACTGAGTGAAATAATTTTTGACTATATCCGAAAGGCTCAATCTTTTGATTGGGCCTTTTGTTGTTAATAAGTTTTTTCTTTCCATATTTGATAAATTCTTATCTTTGTAAAGTAAACGGCTAAAACAATGATATATAGGTTGACACGATATTTTTTGATACTTTGTATGACAACTTTTTTGTTGTCGTGCAGTCCCAAAGTAAGCTCGTATCTTCCCTATAATCAGACAAATTGCAAGACAGTTGTCAATAAAGGAGACTATTATGATGACTTTGAGGTTGCAAAATTGCCGACGCCCGTAGCTTACTATTATCGTAAACATGGTAAATTCCGTGCGATAGAGTATCATCGTGAAGTGGGTTACGACGGTATTTGTGAGAGTAGGAGGGTGCTACGTACCAGAGAGGCTAAGGATGGCTTCAACTATGTGGCTAAAGTGGTGAAGGATTCCTTGAGTAATGCGGATTTCGTGAACATTTCAGTCGACGGAAATCTGGTAAGGACAGAAAGGGATGTGTATAAACTATTGCGTCTTCGCAAGAAAGATATTGTAGAGATAAATCACGAGCCCAAAAAACGTGAAATTTGTATTGTAACAAAGTGAATGAGATGAATATTAAGAGAAATATACTGTGTTTGATGCTTGCTTGGGTGGCGTCTGTTGCTGCCTTTGCCGATGTTGTCGGCAGCAGCACTGGCTTCTTGATCAGCAACGATGGTAAAATTGTGACAGATTATGCGTTGGCAAGCAACGCTAAGTCTCTTGTTGTATATGGATTGGAGAAATCGTTCTCGATGGCATACAAAGCTAAGGTTGTTCGCGTCGACTTGGAAAATGATCTTGCTGTGATTCAGGTAGACAAGCAGTTAGAGACGCTTCCGTATGTTGTGGCTCCAGCAGCCACGAATCAAGACAGTGTTTCGATTGTGTCGTACCCGTTGATTATTAAGTTTAAGACTGAGACATACACTACAAAGTCGAAGATCCACATGTTTGGAAAGATGTTCATGTTGGACAACTCTGTGGAAATGGGAGGAGAGGGATCACCTGTCTTCAATTCAAAAAATGAGCTTATTGGTTATGTCAACAAGAATAATCTTGGTGAGTTGAATATCATGCACACTTTGAATATGTTGCCTGAATTGGCTGCTGCTAAAACATCTGTTGGCAATATCAGTGACGCTGTATGCATGGTTGCCGCTTACGATGATGACGTGGAGGTCCAGCAGTCTACATTCAATACTACGTCGTCGCTTTCTAGTGTTTCTGAGAAACCGTTGCTGGATATTGATTTTGATATGGTGTCTGTTGCTGGTGGCAAGTTTATGATGGGCGAGAAACGTGAGGTTGAGGCGACAGTTGATTCGTTCAAGATTGCCAAATACGAGGTGACACAGGCTCAGTGGAATGAAGTGATGCATTCAAATCCGAGTCCGATCAAGGGTGATAACCTTCCTGTATATAATGTCTCATACAATGATGTGATTGCTTTTATCGCAAGATTGAATGAGTTGACAGGAAGAAAGTACCGTCTGCCTAAAGAGGCTGAGTGGGAGTTTGCCGCAAGAGGAGGTGTGATGTCGAAGGATTTCCAGTATGCTGGGTCAAACGATCTTGACGAGGTCGGCTGGACACGTGAGAATGCGAATGCAAAACCTCATCCGGTAGGCACAAAGAAACCTAATGAACTTGGCATCTATGATATGACAGGAAATGTGTCGGAGTGGTGCTCTGATGATTTCAAGTATCTTGAGCCTCAGGTGAAGAAAGATTTCTATTATGCGAATACAGATACTTTCACTCTCTATAAGATTGAAGAGGGTGATAAGATAAAGAATAAACTTATTGAAGGACGCAAGGTGATGAAAGGAAGCGGCTACTTCCATGAGAAGGCTCGCTGTGGTGTGGCTTACCGTCGTGCATGTTCGCCAACTGACAAGTACACATTCGGATTCAGACTTGCTGAATAATAAAGACTTATAAATACAATTAATTATGAATATTTGGTTTGAGTGTAAGGTCGTCTACCGAAAGGAAGACGAAGGAGGTAAGAGTACAAGAGCGACAGAGGTTTATCTTGTAGAGGCGTTGAATTTCTCAGAGGCGGAGGATAGAATCAGCCGTGAGGTGGCTCCATTTGGCGAGTTCACAGTGGCAAGTATCAAGAAGTCTCCAATCAACGAGATTTTCCCTAATGAGGAGGGAGACAAGTGGTATAAGTTCAAGGTTGCTTTTGTTACTATCGACGAGGTAAGCGCTAAGGAGCATCGTGCTAATTCCAACATTCTTGTGATCGGAAATGATTTGATGAACGCTGCCGACCATTTGATTGAGAATATGAAGGATTCTGTGTCGGATTATGAGATTGTCGCTATTCAGGAGACTCCAATTTTGGATATCTTCCCATATACAATGGATGACAACAGTGAAACAGATTTGACTCATCTTTCAAACGAAGACGGTGCTGAGGCATAAGTTGAGTAAATAGATTTTAATTACATAAACTATGGCAATCAAGGATAGAATTGACGAGGTTAAATCTAAATTGAAGCCAGGCACAGAGCTTCTTGCTGTGTCTAAATATCATCCGAAAGAGGCAATACAGGAGGCTTACGACACGGCGGGACAACGATTGTTCGCAGAGAGCCATGCTCAGGAGTTGGTGGAGAAGTATGAGGCGTTGCCAAAGGATATCAAGTGGCATTTTATAGGCCATTTGCAGACTAACAAGGTGAAGTATATAGTGCCAATTGTTGAGTTGATTCACAGCGTTGACAGCGAACGTCTGCTTGCTGAGATTGATAAGCAGGCAAAGAAGGCTGGAAGAGTGGTGAAGTGTTTGCTTGAGGTGCATATCGCAGAGGAAGAGACTAAATATGGTTTTTCATTTGCTGATGTTAAGGCTCTTTACGACACCAACGCTTTGGCTAAATATGAGAATGTGGAGGTTGTAGGTTTGATGGGTATGGCGACAGCCACTGACGACAGAGAGCAGATCAAACATGAGTTTGAGCAGTTGTCTTCTTTCTATCATTCGGCACAGCTTACATTCGCACCTAAGTTCTCTGAGTTGTCAATGGGAATGAGTGGCGACTACGAGATTGCCACATTGCTTGGAAGCACGTTGGTTCGCGTCGGCAGTTTTATCTTCGGCAATCGCGTCTATAATTGATTTTGAATAATATTAAGTGATTTTATTGTAGTGGGCGAGTGTTGTGCTCGCCCACTTTTGTTGCAACTTTTATGATATTATGAAAGTGTTTAAGAAATACATCTTGCCTTTTCTTATTTTGTATGTCCTTTTGACGGCTGTGATGGCTGGATGTGTTTATTGGATGACAACTCAAGGCTATGCTCCGATGGAAATGTCAGAATTTCAGTTTGTGATTGTCTTTCTTGCTGTTGTATTGGTCGCTGTGTCGATTGGTTTTATCGTTATGAATAGAGACAAGAATGTCAAAGCCGTTTATGCTAATGTGTCGAAGCAACCCTTGTTGGTTGTGTGTGTCGGAGAGGGGTTGTATGGAGCAAACTCTCTGATGACAAATTTATTTGATGGATTGTTGTTGGATTCGTTCATTGTGATTTTTCCTTTGCTTCTATATGTTTTGAAAACGACACATGACATTAAAGAGTCATTGTCTTGAGAAGAATCTATCTCCCCATTCTTTCCAACCGTCCAGGTCGGCTACATTCTCATTGTGGAATAGGGTGGTGAAATCTCCCCCTGCGTCGTTACAACCTTTTCTGAGAGTGTCTATATACTCGTATGCCTTCTCCACGCTTAACCCCATATTTGAACGAAGTGTTTTGTCCATTACGATAAGTGGATGGACTGTGAGCTTACATTCTTTTTCTTTCTCTATATTGTAAAACGCGAACGATCGTGATGTCCCTGCACGATAGCCTGCGACGTTGGAATAGGCCATCGAGTAGTCGTCTGTTATGCCTATTGCTTCCAATCTTTCGTAGCCGTATGGCAAAGCGAATTTAAGGTAGTGGAAACGGCATTTTGTTACGCTTCTTCCCAAACATTTTTCTAATGCCCACTTCTCCAATTTGAGTGCAGTGTCATTAGTCGCTGCTCTATATGAGATGTGTAGCCCGACAACAATTTGTTTGTCAATTCTTTGTTTCGCTTTCCAGTATCGTAAACTTGGAACGATTGTTTTCTTGTCGAATTTGCCATAACATCCGCAGTGGAAGAAAATGGCATTGTTAGGATTTTCGTCAGCCAGGCGTTGGGCCACTTCCTCAATATTGAAGAATGGATCATCTTCGATGTGCGACACCGATTTCCATCTTTTGGCAGCACTCGCTTTGTTCCCTTTGATCAAGTCTTTTGTGGAACTAAGAATGTGTCTGAAAATGCCTTTGTTGCGAAAGGCATAGACGTTGTCAACATCAACGGTGGTAAGATTCTCTGGATTGTGTTTCGGGATGCTTAAATTGAATTTGTCGTTTAGCGCAAGACGCAATTCATCCACCCATTTGTCGACGACAGGAGTCTGCAGCAATCCTTGTTTGAATAAAGTGCTGTTTTCAGGCTTGTAGCGGCCGTGTTTGTCTGTGTCTCTGCTTCCGTATTCTTCATGACGAGAAATGAGGTAAAACACGGCGGAAAAGATATCGAATCCAAATCCACATGGTGTCGGGAAAAGATGTCCTTCTTCCCAAGTCGGATTGACGTCGCTGATTCCGGTCTTATGCATCAAACCGAACGGTGTGATGTTGATTGCATTGCTGACGACGGAATTTGTATAGTTGACGACGGGATCATTAGCGTCGGCTTTTATTTCATCTTGCTTGCAGATAAGGAAATCGATTCCAAGCCAACGGTTGAAAATCTGTCGGCAAACGTATTCTAATCTGCTGCTGTTCGACGCAATGATGTGGATCATAATTCTATATTTCTTCCAGTTGTTCTTTATCAGAGAAACTGTAATATTCGTTGTTTGCTATGATGATATGGTCGATTAGGCGTATACGCATCATCTGACATCCGCGTAATATCTCGCGTGTCGACTGGATGTCTGCCGTGCTTGGTAATGCGTTTCCACTTGGATGGTTGTGAGCCAACGCTATTGTTGTGTATCCGCCGAGTAATGTTTTGGTTACTACAATTCTCACATCGAGTAGGGAACAGTCGAATGATCCTTTGGAGATACATTCGATCTTGCGGATTTGACCTGCACCGTCGATAAATGCTATATGGACCTCTTCACTTAGGCTATCTTGTAGTCCGGGAGCGAAAGATTCATAAAGGTCGGTGCTGCTTTTCACTTTTCTGTAGATGTCGACTTCTCTGCGTCTTCGTGAAGCCAATTCCATAGCAGCGGCGATTGTCAGTGCTTTGGCTGGACCGATTCCTTTGAATCTGCATAGATAATTGACACCTTTCTTTGCCAAAACTCCGATTTTATTCTCTGAGTCGTTCATTATTTCCTCGCACAACTCGATCACATTTTGTCCGGGTGTGCCAGAGCCTACAAGAATGGCAAGCAGTTCAGCGTTTGAAAGTGCGTCAGCTCCTAAAGACAAGAATTTTTCTCTTGGAAGAGTCTCCTTGTCCAAGTTCTTTAATGAGGAATCTTTAGTGTTCCCCTGCCAAAAATCGTCTTGTTCTTCAGTTTCATTTTTGGCTGTTACTAATCTCAATGTCATAATGTTTTATTTTATTGTTTATAATTCACCGACGGACGCTAAATGATTCACAAGGGTGTTGGAGTACATCTCCAGCATCTTCGACCTCAAGAATTCTTCGTCTTTGTTCTCCAAGTCGATTTTGCTTAGCTGCTCTTCCAAGTAGTTGTCGAAAGTGTTCTTTTCGATAGTAGAATACTTGTCTTTGAATCTGTCTGTGCCGAATCTTTCGTCGTAAGCCACATAGTTGCCAGGGAAGAAACGGTAAGCTTTGTGGATTGCACCATCGATAAGTTTTGCGACCTTCTCAATTACCTGCTGACGATCATCCTCGTCGTTTACAATCTGATTGATCAACGGAGAGATTGTCTTTGTGACCTCATAATGGATTTTTCCTTTGTAGCCGCGAAGACCAGTGTTCATATTGATGATATCATCCTGTGGAGCTTTCTTGAATTCTGGATTGTCACGTTTCTGCTGGAACTCTTTGGCCTTTAAGAAATCACATGCGTCATACTCGTAACAGATGGCGATAGGTGTGATGTTCAAGTCCATGAATCCCTGCTTGACGTTCTCGCTACTCATATTCAACATCTTCAAAAGACTCTCCTGCATAACATCATTGCTATCCTTTGCACGGCCTTCACGCTGTGCAATCCACACAGAAGACTTGTTTTCTGTGATCATTGAACGGATATATGCAGACATCTTCTGCGAAGACATGAAAATCTCACGTTTTGTGCCTGAACGATTGACAATCAAACTTTTGTTGATCTTCATTAAGTCTGTGATCCAAGGCTTTGAGCATAGATTGTCTCCGATAGCGTTTTGTGAAGTCTGGATTCCCTTGCCGATCAACTGCACGTTAAGCAACGCAGCATCAAGGACGATGTCGCGGTGGTTAGATATGAACAAATATTTTTTGTCGTTAGTTAGAGCGTCAATACCATTGTTGGACAATCCATCAGAAGTCTTATCTACCAAGTTGCCCAAAAAACGAGTCATTACAACCTGTTGGAACTCATCAGCAGATTTGATTGTCTTCACTTTCTCTACGATGACGTTAGTGTCAGCCTCTGGAAAGATGTATGGCAGTACTTTTAAGAATTCTTCGTTGCTACATACGCGTGCGATAGCGTCTGCAATTTCAGAATCATAAAACGGACGCATGTCGTCAAAATTGTATTCCGTCTCCATTATATAGTTTTTGACTTTTCTTTTAAGTATAACACTGATTCCGGGCCGAGGTTGAATAGCAGATCAATTATGCTTAGTCCATCGGTAAACCCAAACTTTTCCGCAAACATTTGGTAATAGGGCTTTGAATCTGTGTTTAATTTTTCGTTTTCTCTCTTGGGGTGGAACAGTTCTCTCGCATCTTCAATCCCTGCTTCACCTTCGAAGTAGCTGTCTGTGGTTGTGATCTCCTTTTGCATTCCAAGCGCATCAAGAGTAAACTCCATCAATCGCATGTTGAAATCAAACAGAAACTTCTCTTTCTTTTCGTAAATGGCGTGGATGTCGTCTTTGTAATACTCGAAAAACGGTGTGGAATTATAACTTGTTTCCATCGCTCTCAAGTGTAGTCGACGCCACTCTTGTCCATACGAAATGCAAATATCCTTTATTTTTGTCTTATCTGCAAACTTTTCTACAGGAATACTTAAATCCATCACTCCACTTTCTGTCTGAATGCGGCATCTGTTCCTATATGTCTGCTTGACATAATGGTCGTGCTGCTCCACAATTATCTTGTCGTGGGCATAGATTTTGGCATAGTAGCCTACTGGTGCGAAATATGCTGACTGCAATACTATCATCTTATCGCTTTTTTGGTTGTGGTGGATAAGTTGTTGCAGGTCGCTGGGTGTGCAATGGCGCTTTGCCGATTACCCAATCCTCTTCGTAATCCCAGTTGGCTGATACTGAAAGTGGTTTCTCAAAGAAATAGACATCCTCTGGTTGCTTCATCCCTTTGTAGTCTCCTGTCGTCCAGTCGCCATCTTTGTCTGTGTCGACGATGAGGCGTGCTGCGTATGAGCCCGGAGTCACATTGGTAAATTCCACTTTGTTATCTTTCGGGTATTCCCTTTTTACTATTTTGTCTTTGTCTACAAGCTCCACAATCACATTTTCTGAAGGTACATTCTGCATCTTCAATGTTATATTGGAATACTCTTGTTTCTCTTTTTTCCTAAATGCTAAAATTGTAGAGTCACTTGCTAAACCATAGATGTCTTTTACTTTGCCAGAATCCACAACAATTCCATAGATGTTTCCTTCCTCCCATTTTCCTTCCAATTTGTATTTTCTTCCGCATTGATCCGCTGAGGATATTGTGAAAGGTAATGGCTTTTTTGTTGTGTCTTTCTTTTCAAAAACGACAATAGCGTCTGCATTGAAATCGAATGTCGGTGTCTCAAACACAATTTCTGGATCTTCGTCGATCTCAATGGCTTTTGCTACGCTTATCTTTAATGCTTTTTTCTGATTCTTTGCTGCCTTTGCTTCTTTCTTGCTGACTTTCACTTTCTTATAAATGCTTGTTATAGTGTCAGTCTGCTCTATAAATGCTCCAATTGAATCAGTCGCAATATATGTCATGGCAAATTCCAAATTGTCAAGCTTCACTATATTTGTGTCCTTGATCCAGTATTTTATAGTGTCTGTCGAGACGTTTGATTCCACAATATACCAGTCGTCTGACGGTGTAAAGTTGATTGGCTTTATTGTGGGGCTTTGCTTCTGGTTTTTCTCATTTGTGAAATATAGAGTCATTTTGTTGGCCTCTGTACGCTCTACTTTTTTGTATGCCTGGTATGGCAGTGGCTTTGCGAACAGACGCATCTCTACAGAGTCTGGCATATAGTACGGACGCTGGCTGCATGCTATACTGTCAATGATAAGAGTGTCTGTGCGGACGTTGCCTGGCTCCAGTCCAAGTAGAGAGTCTCGGTCGACTGCTTTCCAAGTTGTGTCGCATCTCTCCTCCATCTTTTTCCTTGGGGTGATGACAGTGTCTATCCAAGCAAGCATTTCGCCTGGAGCGTCAAATCGGAAATTTGTGTTGTCGTCTTTTACTGCACACAAATGATATGGTTTCTCTTTTAGTCCACGTAGAACGAATCTTCCGTTTTTGTCAGTCTTTGTGATTCTTTCTAATCTCTTTGTGGCAAATGTGGAGTCTGTCCAATCGGAATATACTCCGACTGTTATTCCTGTCTGTGGCACAAGTGTGTAGGCATCCACCACATTGCCGGAAATACAGAATGAGTCGACCTTCTCTCCCGTCGAAAACTCAAAATAATAGTTTCTGATGGGATTGCTTTCACGAAAATCGACAATATTGCTTCCGAAATCGATGATATAAGTGGCGTCTTTCTCCAATGAGTCTTTGAATGTGATGCTCACTTTCTTTCCGACACTCTTTATTTCTGGAGCTGGCTCCATAGGTGGTGATACAATCACATTTTGAGCGTCTTTCAGTACAATATATTCGTCAAATATGATTTCAGCTTTCTCAGGCTTTGAGTTGACTGCGCTTCTCTCTGGAGTGCTGAATACATATTTAGGTGGAATCATATCGCGCGGACCACCTTGCGGACCACCTCCCATATTGGCACATGAGTGCATGCCGGCAATTCCGATTGCAGACATCATCATATATGCTATTTTCTTTAAGCGCTTTTCCACCTTTTATCCAATTTATTGCAAATGTAGTGCTTTTTCTTATTATTAACAAAAATAGTTAGTCGCTATTATCTTTTTACGTCGCCAATCACTGCCATTTCACATTTTTCACAATCGAAAGCAAGAGCATACTCCGCACCGTCTGATCCGACTAACTTGAGTGGTTGTTTGTATTTTGCCGACTCTTCGACGTTGCGTTTCAGACATATTCCTAATTCGTATCTCATGCAGTATTTGCATCGCATCAGTTCGGCTTTTTGCTTTGGCTCTCGCTCGTAGCTCCA
>DCIP01000071.1:0-932 GCA_002317115.1 Candidatus Scybalocola fimicaballi | reverse complement strand
AGATTGCTGTTAATTGGCAGACGTGACTCTCGTTTCCATGACGCAAGTTTATTGGCTATCAGCGTATTGATAAGTGTTCGTCTCCATTCGTTGAGTGTGGACATTGCGAAGAAGTAAGTGCTTTGCGTGTTGATTTTCACGTCAGTGACGCAGAATGGTGTGCCTCCCGTCTTCTTTAATGTCTTCACGATATTGTCTGATGCCATATGTGGATTCTGGGCTGCTACTTTTTCGTTTGGAAATTCCACTCTTGCGTTGGCTCCGGTGATGTCTGTGATATTTAGAGCAAATCCGGTTGAGGTTTCCTCCATTATGATTTGAGCGTCAATCTGGCGGTTGCAAGTGTCGTTGCTTACTGCTGATTCATAACGTATATCGTAGTTGCGATATAACTTTGCGTTTGGCTGCACACGTAGGCCAGCGGGCAACTCGATGATGTTGCCTTTGGCTTTGTTGGCTCTGAATCCGATAAGCTCTCCTTTATTGTCGACGTAGCAGAATCCGTCTCCGTTGGCAAGCTCTACCTTATCCGCAAGTTTGATCTGCAGAGTGTTTCCTCTTTGTGGAGTGGAAGTGCCGACATATTCTCCCATCGATTTAGGAGTATCCAAGTTGGCCATCTTCTCTCGTTTGCCACTTAGATTATAAGTTGTCAATCCACGGTTGAAGATTTTATGTAGGTCTGGTTGGAATCCGTATTTGCTTGTGCCATAGCTCATTCGATGGTATTCTTTGTTTTGAGCAAGGAATTCGTCAATGACTCTTCTATAGTAGGCGACGGTAGTTTTCACATAAGCTACATCCTTCAGCCTGCCTTCGATTTTGAATGTTGACACTCCAGCTTTGATCATATCAGAGAGATATTTTTCAGCGCTGAAATCTCTAAGCGACAGCAGATATTTATCTTTAGCTATAGTCTTTCCATCGGCGTC
>DCIP01000160.1 GCA_002317115.1 Candidatus Scybalocola fimicaballi | reverse complement strand
GGCAATTTCGAATATATCGTAGATGGCAAATCTGTCAATAGCCAGGAGGTGGAGTTCGCTTTGCAGGGTGGATGTTCTCGTTCACATCCAGTGAAGAGTTTCAAGATCAAGACAAACAAACGTACAGGAGAGAACAAATTCCAATACAACAAATTCTTTGCTGACAGAAGCTATTCAAAATACAAAGCACTGACATTGAGAAACGGAGGTAACGGATACGGATACCTATTTCCTCGTTGGCGCGACGGCTTTATGCAGAATTTGGCAAAGGGTATGAATATCGACTTGCAGGCGTATATGCCAGTAGCATATTTCTTGAACGGTAAATTCCACGGAATGATGGGATTGCGTGAGAGAATGGATGAGACCTACATTGAGCAAAACTACGGCATCGAGGAGGATGAAATCGATTTCTTGAAAGTTGTGAACGGAGAAGGTTATGTGGCACAGTATGGATCGAATGAAGAATTCTATGCTATGCAGGAGTACGCTTACAATCACAACCAGGATCCTGACTTCTTCGACAACATGTGCAAGATGATGGACATGGACGAATACGTCGACTATCAAATTCTCGAACAATTCGTAGGTAACACAGACTGGGTAATCAACAACATCAAGGTTTGGAGAAAGAAGAACGGAGGAAAATGGCGTTGGATGGTGTATGACACAGACTTCGGTTTGTCTCAGCATACAAAAGTAACTCAAAACATGATGTTCTTCGCCGAAACAAATGGAGACAGCACCTACACAATGTTGTTCGAAGGATTGATCGAAAACGAAGATTTCAAGTATAAGTTTGCCGACAGATTCTTGTACGCGATAGACAAATACTTCAACAAGACTCGCACAAGTGCATTAATCGACTCAATGAAGGCACTAACTCAGGTTGACATGTGTGCAACCATGGCATGTGACAACTTTGGATATGTAGGCGACCAAGGCAAATATGATTCTGAAATCGAAAGTATGCGTTCATTCGCAAGTCGCCGACCTGCTCAAGTATACAAGCATTTGGCTGCATTATTAGATTTGGAAAATAAATTCACAGATGTCTCTGTAAGAGTTGAATTCGACGGCGCAGAAGAGCCTGAATACACATATTGGGTAAACAAGAACAAATTCGAGAATGAGGTATTCAACCAGAAGTTGTATGAAAAAGAACGCGTAAAAGTCGAAATTCAGTTGCCATTAGGCTATAAGGTGGCTTCTTGGACTATAAACGGAACATTGACAGAAGATCCAACTACAACAATGGTCATTGATAGTGCAAGCGCAGAAGGCACTGACATTCAGGTATTGTTGACTAAAGACGAGGACTTCTCAATTCCAAGATTGTATATCAACGAGGTTTGCGCGACAAACGGAGCTACAGAAGACGAATTTGGATCTAAGCCAGACTGGATCGAGATCTACAACAGTGAGGCTCACGACGTAGACTTGGCAGGTATGGTAGTAAAGAACGAGACAGTCGGCTTGAGCACAACAATTCCTTTCGGTTCTTCTTCTACAATCATCCCTGCTAAGGGGCATGTAGTGCTTTGGGCAGACAAGAGCAAAAACGAAAGCCCACTACACTTGAACTTCAAGTTGAACGCAGATTTTGGCCAGAAACTACAGTTGATCATGCCATTGGCTTCAGGTGACACATTGATCGATGAGATGACATACGTGAAGTTTGACAAGAAAAACGAGCGTAACTACTCATTCGGTAGAGCTACAGATGGAGACACTGCAATGGTTAAGTTTATCGGTTGTACAGATGAGAATTCCTATGGTATAAAGATGAATTCTCCACGTGCGGCAAACGGAAGCATTCTATGTTCACAGGAGAATTTTGTCGATGTTGAGCAGATCGACGCAGCAGAAGAGATACTTGTATATCCTAACCCAACAAGCACAGCATGGACATTCAACACAGAAGGAAGCTATGTAGTGACAAACATGCTTGGTCAGATTATCGAATCCGGCGAGGCTGAAGTTGGAGCTCAGTTCGGTGAAAATTATCCTGTAGGAATGTATGTTTTGAGAATGGATGGAACAGCAATCAAGATTGTAAAACAGTAATTTCTCTCATATATCCAATTAATTAGATTGCGGTGGCGAGGACTCGTCACCGCAGTTTTTTATATATTTGCGTCAGATAAAAGTCTATCATGACACCAAAAGAATTTACAGATTTCATCAGACACGAAGCCGACGGTTGTCCTATACTAATAATCATGATGGGGATTCCGGCGTCGGGCAAAAGCACATTCGTAGCCCGTCACTTGCAGGATTTCTCACGTATCAATCTCGACAACCTACGCACGAGAGAAAGGGAAGACGCCATGCTTCACGCTCTGTTCATCTCAGAAGAGGATATCGTCGTCGACAACACCAACGTCTCTCCGGAAGAAAGAGATAAATACTTCCAACTCGCCGAGAAAAACGGTTATATGGTTGTGGGACTGTTTATGGAGAGCATCCTCAAAGATTGCATGAAAAGAAACGCTCAAAGGGAAGGCGACGCAAGGATTCCCGACAAAGGTGTCGAGGCACGTGCCAAAGATCTGATCATGCCGACGGAAGACGAACCCTTCGACTATCTGTTTTATGGGAAAATAAGCAACAACGACTTTGAAATAAGTCAGAGATAATCAGGACCAGCGGTCTTATTTCACAATGTGATGGTGTCGGGATAAAAAAAATGCGGAACGCTATAATTCAGCATTCCGCATTTATAATTTCGAATTTCAAGAAATTACTTCATCTTGACCTTCATCTTGATATCGTTCTTTGGACGATCACCAGGATTAGTCTCAACAGCAGCAATCTTGTCGATCACATCAAGACCTTCAACGACCTCGCCGAAGACAGTGTATTCGTTGTCAAGGAATGGAGTACCACCGATCTCCATGTAATCCTTCTTCATCTGCTCAGGCATCTTCACGCTCTGCTTGTCCTTAAACTCATCGTTGACAGTCTTGATCAACTGATCCTGAAGAGCCTGTAGACCAGCCTGGTCACGGTTCAAACGCATTGAGCGGATAGAATCCTTGTTTTCCTGAACCAACTGATCGAATCTTGCCTGCATAGCCTTCTGGCCAAGAGCACGCTCCATCTGAGTCAACTCATTCTCGTTGTACTTCTTACCCTGAACGATGTAGAACTGGCAACCTGAAGATCTCTTCTCTGGATTAACCTGATCACCCTGACGTGCAGCGGCAAGAGCACCCTTCTTATGATAGTGAGTAGGATAAACGAACTCAGCAGGCACTGTGTAACCCACGTCGCCAGCACCAAGCTGCTTACCTGCAGGAGCACCCTTTGAATCTGGGTCACCACCCTGCACCATAAAATCCTTAATCACACGGTGGAACAACAAATCATTGTAGAATCCCTCCTTCACAAGTTTCAAGAAATTGTCACGGTGCTGAGGAGTGTCGTCGTATAGACGAACAACCATTGTTCCGTACTCACACTCAATCTTTACCAAATTCTCTTTTTCTTTAGCTTCCATTCCCATAATGCTTGCCATAAACATGGCGATGAATAATATTAGTTTCTTTCTCATTTCGTTCATTCAAATATTATAATACAGATTGTTGGCGACGACGAATTGAGTCATTCCGTCTTACCGATTACAAAAATAAGAAAATCCCCCCTTTTTATCAACAATCCACATTATTTTGGCAAAAAAAGCAACAAACATTTTTATTAAATGAAAACAATTCTTAATTTTGCACCCGCATTGCACATAAGTTACCAAATTAAGTGAAATAGTAAAAAAATTAAAATTCAAATAAAATGAAGAAAGATATTCATCCAGAGTCATACCGTCCTGTAGTATTCAAGGACATGTCTAATGGCGACATGTTTGTTTCACGCTCTACAGTGGCTACAAAGGACACTATCGAGATCGAAGGTGAGACTCTTCCATTGGTAAAGCTTGAAATCTCTAGCTCTTCTCACCCATTCTACACAGGTGTTAAGAAGATGGTTGACACAGCTGGACGTGTTGATAAGTTCCTTAGCAAGTACGGTAACCGTAAGAAGTAATAAAGGACTTGTCTTTATACAGCATAAGGGACATTTACCATTTTTGGTGAGTGTCCTTTTTTAATTTTATCTTTTTTCATCACCCTAACGTTAAGGTTAACGTTAACGTCAACGTTACAGAAATATGAAAGTAGCAATTTTTGGAAATGTCAACCGTGAGGAGGTAGCCATCTACTCTGCCAAACTCATCCTTGAGTTGAAGAAAAGAAATGTGGCAATCTCTTGCGAACCCTATTTCTTGGAATTTCTCGACAGAAATGGCGTCAATACTCAGGATATCACAACGTTCTCTGAATGTAAGGAGATAGATGCCGACGTCGCATTTAGCGTTGGCGGTGACGGTACATTCATCCGTTCCGTTGCCAAAATTGCACGCCAGGAGATTCCGTTGCTTGGTATCAATGCCGGCCGTCTTGGTTTCTTGGCCGATGTCGACGGTGAAAAGGAAATCACTAAGGCAGTGGAGGCTATCGCGTCGGGCAACTATAAGGTGGAGGACCGTCCATTGCTCAAACTTTCTACCGACGGCAAGACGTTTTCAAAATTCAACTACGCAATCAACGAAATTGCCATCTTGAAGCAGGACACTTCTTCAATGATCGCAATCAACACATATATCAACGGTGAGTTTGTGACTAAGTATCAGGCCGACGGTCTTATCATCGCCACTGCAACCGGTTCCACAGCCTACGCAATGAGTGTCGGCGGACCAATCGTGGTGCCAAACGCATCTAATTTCATCATCACCCCCGTCGCTCCACATAGTCTTAGCATCCGCCCTCTTGTAGTGACGGACGATTGCGAAATGGAGCTAAGCGTGGAGAGCCGCAACGGTCAGTTCCTGATCTCTCTCGACGGCAGAAGTGAAGTTTTCCCTGAGGACATCCGTCTGAAGGTGAGAAAAGCCGATTTCTATATGAAGACCATCCGTCTTCACAACCACTCTTTCTACACTACAATTCGTGAGAAATTGAATTGGGGATCGGATCAACGCAAATATTGATTAACTATTAATGGTTAACGATTTACCGATCTTAACCAATATCTATTAATAGGCAATTATATACGAGTTGTCCAACACACGCTTATATTTATACGCTCGTCCTACGGACTCGCGTTGGGTTGAGGGGTTAGGGCCCAAATAAATCAGACATGGGCCCTTAACAATCCTCATTTTGAACGACTAATATATAATTCCATAAATTATAATTTATGAATAAGGAAGATCTTAAAATCGTATATATGGGCACACCAGATTTCGCGGTCGAGCCGTTGAAGCGTCTGGTGGAGGATAATTATAATGTTGTAGGAGTCGTCACTATGCCAGACAAACCAGCTGGTCGTGGCCACAAACTACAATTCTCTCCGGTGAAGCAGTATGCCGTCGACAATAATCTACATGTGATGCAGCCAGAAAAGTTGAAGGCTGAGGAGTTTGTTAATGAGCTCCGTTCTCTCAACGCTGACCTTTTCATCGTGGTGGCATTCCGTATGCTTCCAGAGGTGGTGTGGGCTATGCCTCGTCTTGGCACATTCAACCTTCACGGTTCACTTCTTCCTCAATACCGTGGTGCGGCTCCTCTCAACTGGGCTGTGATCAACGGTGAGACAGAAACAGGTATCACTACTTTCTTCCTAACTCACGAAATCGATACTGGCAAAATCATCCAGCAGGAGAAAATTGCTATCAATGAGGAAGATAACGTCGGAACAATCCACGATAAGTTGATGATCATGGGTGGTGATCTTGTGCTCGACACTGTAAAGAATATCATCGCTGGCACTATTGCTCCAAAACCGCAGGAGGAACTTTACGCGTCGGAGTCAGATTTGAAACCTGCTCCAAAAATCTTCAAAGAGACTTGTCATTTGGACTTCAACAACCCAACTGAGAATATCCACAACCTTGTGCGTGGTCTTTCTCCATACCCTGCTGCTTGGGCAAACCTTGTGGCTGAAGGCAAAGAGGAGATGCAGATGAAGATCTACGAAACAAAGAAGGAGATCTGTGCTCATAATGCCACTCCAGGCACACTTGTGACAGACGGAAAGAAATTCTTGAAAGTGGCAACTGCTGACGGTTATCTACATCTTTTGCAGATCCAAGTGCCAGGCAAAAAACGCCTACCAATCGAGGATTTCCTACGTGGATTCCGTTTTGACGCAGAATACAAATTGAATTAATACCAATTCTCATGATAGATAGAGACAGCACGATTTGCGCCATAAGCACAGCGGCCGGCGTCGGTGGAATTGCAGTGATCAGAGTGTCTGGTCCGGATGCAATCAGTATCGTCGACGGGATTTTTTCCTTCAGCAAAACAAAAAAATTGAAGGACTGCCCTACCCATGTGCTTAAATATGGTGTTATTGTCGACGGGGATGAAACCATCGACGACGTAGTGTGTGCCATCTTCAAGGATGGAAAATCCTACACTGGAGAAGACACTATCGAGATTTCATGCCACGGATCTATCTATATCCAAAAGAGAATCATAGAGTTGCTACTCCGCAAAGGCTGCAAGATGGCTGGACACGGAGAGTTCACTCAACGTGCCTACCTTAACGGCAGAATGGATTTGTCGCAGGCTGAAGCCGTGGCAGATCTTATCGCGTCGACTTCGGCAAAAGCCCATCACATCGCTGTGAAGCAGATGAAGGGAGGCTTCTCCAACGAGTTGATGCAACTACGAATGTCGTTGCTTGAATTTGTGTCGCTTATCGAGCTTGAATTGGATTTCAGCGAAGAAGACGTGGAGTTTGCCGACAGAGCTAAGCTACGTGTGCTTATCGACGCCATTGAGCAGAGAGTCAGCAAGTTAGCCAACTCATTCAAGGCAGGCAACGCCATCAAGAATGGTATTCCAGTGGCAATCGTCGGCGAGACGAATGTTGGAAAATCAACATTGCTTAACCTGCTTCTTGGTGAAGAGAGAGCCATCGTCAGCGATATCCACGGCACAACGCGTGACACTATCGAAGATACTTTGCAGGTCGACGGCTATACACTCCGTTTGATCGACACTGCAGGTATCCGCAACACCGACGATGCCATCGAAAACCTTGGTATCCAACGTTCGTATAAGATGATGGAGCAGGCAGATATCGTGATATTTATCGTCGACGCTTCTCGTGATGAGAATGAGGTGGTAAAATTCATCAACGCACAACAATTACAAGACAAACTTGTACTTCTTCTGTTCAACAAATCAGACATTTGTGAGCAGGATAAATTGGAAAGACTACTAAACAACAAATATAAGTTCGATGCCACTACCCTATCCGTCTCAGCAAAGAACGGCGTCGGCAAGGAGGCAATCGAATCAGCGTTGGCAAAATTCGCAGAGAATATTGCCGGAGAAGACAATGACATCATCGTGACAAGTGCCCGTCACTACGCTGCACTCTGCGACGCACTTGCCGGAATCGACCGCGTGAAGAACGGCCTCAACACCAACCTCTCTGGCGACCTCATCAGTCGTGACATCCACGATATCCTCGATGCTCTTGCGTCGATCACAGGTGGAGAAATCACAACCGACGAAGTCCTTGGTAATATATTTGCACATTTCTGTATCGGAAAATAAACAAATCAGAGCATAAACCATTATAAATAAATGCAATATGAGCGACAATGGAATAAGTCTAAATTTAGGGAATATCTTTGCTGACAGATTGGAAGAAGAAGCAAAGAAAAACGGATGGACAAAAGAAGAAAAAGAAAAAGCAGCTCAGCAGTTCTATAATAATATTTCAGAAGCACAATCATCTCTAAAAGGTTGTGTTTCATACGGAGAAAACTTCCACTGGGCAATAACAAACCATATTGAGTTTGACGATGATTTGTATGAGAGGCTAAGTCTCCTAAGCGACAAAACTGGTTACGAGATAGAAGTCTACAAAAGACTTGTGCAGCAGGAGGACGGCATCTATCTATACACAACAGCGAAATCAGAAGACAAACACACAGATCTTTGTGCAAAACAGTTATGCGAAATTTGGGCGGACCCTGTCAAAGTTTGCATAAAGTCAGACTGTTGGGAGATGCTTCAAGAAGACATCGAAAAAATGTGATAGAAGCACATTTGCCAAGGGGAAACGAGTACGGAAAGCACACGATTGTCTGACGCCACATATAAAACATCACAATGAACAAACTATCCCAAATCTTCAAAGAAGATTCACATTATAAAGCGCTATTCCTATCATTGCTATTCTCAGCAATCGGATTCGGATTGTATAAGGGAGTCATCGACAACTACATGGCGGAAGTAGTGAAGATCGAGGAATTCGACCGTGGGTTGACGGAGTTCTTTCGTGAACTACCAGGACTGCTACTGGTGTTGATCCTTGCGATATTCTATAAGTCGTCGGCAGAGAGAATGTATAAGATCGGTATGATTATCATGGTGATAGGAATGACGATGCAGGCATTCATCTCGCCTACCAAACTGTTGGTTATCGCTGCAATATTCTTCTATTCGACGGGAGAACATATCCAGCTCGGCATGAAAAACACCCTTTCTTTAGAGTATTCCAAAGACGGTAAGGGAGGAGAGGCTCTTGGCTATCAAAACTCCAT
>DCIP01000170.1 GCA_002317115.1 Candidatus Scybalocola fimicaballi | reverse complement strand
TCCGTTCTTGGTGCTTGTGTTTCCACTCTATCTCAAAGTATATGAGCAACGGAAGCTACGGCCGTTATTACGGAAGGCCAATACGACCAGTGACTAACGCAAACTCGTCATTTATCGTAAAGAAATGACAATATATCTCCTTTTATCTGAAAGACGCGAGTAAAATCGCGTCTTTTTTTATTTGCTTTCTTTGTTTAGTATCGAATCCGAGGAAACCGTTTTTTTATACGTCTTTCGTGGTTTATAACTAGCAATAGTTCTAACGACACAGATAGTATCAGCAAGAATATCAAATTTATCAATCATTAAAGAGTATTCAAAACCATCCTCATGATAAAGGTTCTTTATCACACCACAATACGGCACCCATTTGGTAGTATCTTTCCAGCTATAGCCTTTCCTTACAGAGTAGCATAGTTTATCGTCAACCGGTATTTTTCTACTTGCAACTTTCATGAAATCACCTTCTCTAGCACTTATCACATTTATTGTATCTTCCTTAAAGTCATTTTTGTTTACAGAAAGATTCCAAACACTACCCTCCTTGTAATTAAAGTTCTCGAATTCCCCACAAAAAGGCATATTTCGAATCGTATCTTTTCCTTGCACAATTTCAGTTAGCAGATAACAATATTTGCCATCCACATTAATTTTCTTGTCATCTACTTTAACAATTAAAACTTCATCTTGTGACAATCCTCTTTCAGTACAAAAGATCATTATAGAGATAAAGGATAATATTTTGAAAATGTAGAGCTTCATAGTTGATCTATTTATTTGTTGTATACATCTTCAACAGCTTCAAATTCATAATCTCGTCCAGTCCAATAGTATAATTTTCCATCAACACGGACACGAAGATAATTGGATTTATCTGACAAAGCCCTCTTCAACTGTAGTTTTCGAAAAGCAATAGAACTATCTGAACTTATACATCTAATCACCTGTATTGTATCTGCCTTAGGATCGTAATTTTTAACTAATAATGAAAATTCTTTGTTTCTCTCATAATAAAACGGTTTGCTAAATTCGCCGCAGAATGGTTCCCATTCGGTATTTTTATATCTATCACCACGTCTTTTTGTCAAAAAACAACATTTTTTGTTGACATACATTAAGAATGGAGCCACAGAAATTAGTTCCACAGAATCTTTATTTGTGGACGAAATCGAATCAATCAACAACTGTTCTTTTACTGATTTCAAGGAGTCCACCCAACTGTACTTTTTACGTTGATATGCTTCTTTGATGAGGTTCTTTTTACGTATTTTGTTTTGATAATATTTTTGTGTAACAGGAACAGATTTTCCTTCTTTTATTTTGGAGACTACGGGGCATGCTCTATATTCAGGATAGAAATCACGACTAATTAATCTGTTCACAACTATAGTATCCAGATTAATGTCAAATGAATCAACCTCCAAGATGTATTCATATCTATCTTCCATTTCTTCATAAAAAGGTGGAATGTATAGTTTTTTTAATTCTCCACAAAATGGTTTCCACACAGATAATGTATCGTATGGTTTATTTACTTCACATACTGAATAGCATTTCTTACCATCAATCATAATGATTTTTTCAGCCATTTTTATAAATTGCGTTGCTGATCCGTTCGTGATGCAAAGTATCAACCAAATAATAGAAATCAAATATCTCATATCGTCACTTTTGTTTTTTAGGAACCCTAACTATATTCCAATATTTTGAATTATCACTTGCAATTATTTTCTTCACATAAATAGTATCTACACTAGGATCGAATTTAACTACGTACATAGTATAGTCATAACCCTCTTCGTAGTCAAACTCTTTTAATCCGTCTTCATATATTAATTCTCCACAAAAAGGCACCCATTGTGTAGTATCCTTCCTACTGTAACCTTTCTTAATTGAGTAGCAAAGTTTATCATCAACCATAATCTTCTTATATGCAACCTTCATGAAATCATATGAAAATCCAGTCGTGATGCAAAGCATCATGGCGACGAGGGATAATATTTTGAGAATGTTGTGTTTCATAATTAATGATGATTGATGGGACAAATATAGGCAAAAAACAAACTTGTTTACTCAAATAAAATTCTTATCTTTGCAGATATAAGAATTAGTTAAACAAAAGTACAATGAAAATTGCATTACACAACCAGGCCATTATTGATGGATATTGGGAATCACTCAAATCACTGAGTGACGAAGTCAAATTAAAACTGATCGAAAAGATCATAAAATCATTTTCCGAGAAGAGTCGCACAAATTCCAAAAAGGAATCAGAGCACACTGACGAAATGATCAAACGATTTGCAGGAAGTTGGGCAGGAAATGAATCAACAGACGAAATTATGGATTCCATCAAAAAGAACAGTACATTAAGAAAAATCCAGAAGCTGTGAAACAACGTTATTTATTAGATACGAATGTTCTTGTCCACGTCCTTAGAAACAAATATTCAGTATTAGACAAAATACGTCAAGTTGGTTGGTCTAATTGTTACATCTCAGAATTTACAGTAGCAGAATTACTTTTAGGAGCAGAACTAAGCAAACAAAAAGAAGAAAACACAAAAACAGTTAATGACCTTGTCTCTTCTTTTAAAATTATCCCTTTTAGCATTCATTTAAAGGAATATTGTAAACAAAAAGCTGAACTTCAGCAAAAAGGATGTTTGATTGAAGATTTTGATTTATTCATTGGAACAGCCTCCATTGTCTCTCAAATGACAATTGTGACTGAAAACATTTCGCATTTATCGCGATTATCTGGTATAAAGATAGAAAATTGGGTAGAAAGAGTATAGTAGCAACCCAAAATCACAAATAAAATCCTTATCTTTGCAAGGATTTTTGTACAACAAATAAAAAGTCAAGTATGAATTTACAGGAATTGACCGCTATATCTCCAGTAGACGGAAGATATAGAAGCAAAGCAGATGCATTAGCAGGATATTTTTCAGAGTTCGCTCTAATCAAGTATAGAGTGCGTGTAGAAGTGGAGTATTTCATCGCATTGTGCGAGATTCCATTGCCAGCACTTAAGGGTATCGACAGCAAAGTGTTCGCTGATTTGAGAAAGATCTATGCAGACTTCTCTATCGAGGATGCCAACCGTATCAAGGAGATCGAAAGTGTAACTAACCACGACGTGAAGGCTGTAGAGTACTTCTTGAAGGAGAAGTTTGAGGCTCTTGGTCTTAAGGACGCTAAGGAGTACATCCACTTCGGTTTAACAAGCCAGGATATCAACAACACTTCAATCCCAATGTCAATGCGTGAGGCTCTTAACGAGGTCTTCATTCCTGAGGTTGAGGGATTGATCGCAAAACTTGATGAGTTCGCAACTGAGTGGAAGGATATCGCAATGTTGGCTAAGACTCACGGTCAGCCTGCATCCCCTACTCGTCTTGGTAAGGAGATCAAGGTATTCGTTTCACGTCTACAGGTCCAGCTTGCTGAGTTGAAGACAATGAAGATGCCAGCTAAGTTCGGTGGTGCAACAGGTAACTTCAACGCACACAATGTAGCATTTCCATCAGTAGACTGGATCGCATTCGGTAACAAGTTCACAGCTGAGAAGCTTGGTGTGGAGAGAGAGGCTTACACAACTCAGATCTCTAACTACGATAACTTGAGCCGCGTATTCGACAGCATCAAGAGAATCAACGTAATCATGATCGACCTTTGCCGTGACTTCTGGATGTACATCATGATGGAGTACTTCAAGCAGAAGATCAAGAAGGGTGAGGTTGGTTCATCAGCAATGCCTCACAAGGTCAACCCAATCGACTACGAGAACGCAGAGGGTAACCTTGGTATCGCAAACGCAATCCTTGAGCACTTGGCTGCCAAACTTCCAGTTTCTCGTTTGCAGCGCGACTTGACAGACTCAACAGTATTGAGAAACATCGGTGTGCCTTTGGCTCACTCAATCATCTCTATCAAGTCTATCCAGAAAGGTCTTGGCAAGCTACTTCTTAACGAGGAGGCTATCGCAGCTGATTTGGAGAAGAACTGGGCAGTCGTAGCAGAGGGAATCCAGACAATCTTGCGTCGTGAGAATTATCCAAATCCTTACGAGACATTGAAGGAGTTGACTCGTACAAACCAGAAGATCACAGAGAAGTCTATCGCCGACTTCATCGAGACTCTAAATGTAAGTGAGTCAGTTAAGGCTGAGCTACGTGCTATCAAGCCAAGCACATATACAGGTATCTATAAATAATCTTGTGAAAGCACCACAGTTTATTACACTGATAAAAAGATTCGCCGTCCGCTACAAGGGGCACATTGCACTGAACATTCTGTGCAATGTGTTGGCGACGCTTTTTTCAATATTCTCATTTGCTGTACTCATCCCTATCCTACAGATTCTGTTCAAGACAGAGCAAGTCACTTATGAGTTTCAGCCATGGTCATTCGACAGTATAAAAAACAACGCATACTACTACGTTCAGCAGTACATAGAGCATCACGGAGGAATCGACACACTTCTTATATTGGCCGTCGTCCTTATCGTCATGACTCTTTTGAAAACCGGAACGACTTACTTAGCTTCATATTTTATCATCCCGATGCGTACAGGACTTGTCCGTGACATCCGTCGCGACATGTATGCAAAGATCGTCGACCTTAATCTCGGATTCTACGACAAGCAGAAGAGAGGTGATATCATGGCGAGAATGCTTGGCGACGTGAATGAAGTGGAAGCCTCAATCATGAGTTCCATCGAACTGTTGAGCAAAAATCCGATTATGATCATCTTCTATCTTGGCGTAATGCTAATGCTAAGCTGGGAGCTCACATTATTCGTGCTGTTGGTATTGCCAATAGCCGGATTCTTAATGGGAAGAGTCGGTCGTAGTCTGAAAAGAAAATCCGTTGTCGGACAAGAGCAGCAAGGAAGTTTGACATCTATCATCGAGGAGACGCTTAATGGTCTGCGAATCATCAAGGCATTCAACGCCGAAGAGCATATCAACAAACGTTTCGGAGAGATGAACGATGAGTTGAGAAAGACAACTAACAAGATCAACCGTCGCTACATGTTGGCCCACCCAATGAGTGAGTTCTTGGGAACTATGATGATTGCGATTGTACTGTTCTTCGGAGGATCTCTAATCCTCAACGACCAAAGTTCGCTCAACGCAGGAGAGTTCATCTACTATCTTGTGATATTCTACAGTATCATCAATCCAGCCAAGGACCTATCGAAAGCGATGTATAGCATCGAGAAAGGTAAAGCGTCATTGGCGAGAATTGACATGGTGTTAATGGCAAATAATCCGTTGAAGGTGGTCGACAATCCCGTCGAGGCAAAGCCATTCAACAATAGCATATCGTTCAACGACGTTTGGTTTAAGTACGACGACGAGTGGATTCTAAAAGGAGTTTCGCTCAACATCAACAAAGGCCAGACCGTAGCGTTGGTTGGAGCATCCGGATCAGGAAAGTCGACGATGGTAGATCTATTGCCAAGATTCTACGACGTGCAGAAAGGCGAGATCACTATCGACGGTACAGATATCCGTCACTTCACATTGCACGACCTACGCGGCTACATGGGCAACGTCAACCAGGATCCAATCCTTTTCAACGACACCATATATAATAATATAAAGTTTGGTACTGACAACGCGACAGAAGAGGACATCATCAATGCCGCGAAGATAGCCAACGCCCATAAATTCATTATGGAGACAGAGGAAGGCTACCAGACTAATATTGGAGACCACGGAAGTCGACTATCAGGTGGACAGCGCCAAAGATTGAGTATTGCACGAGCCATTTTAAAGAACCCGTCGATACTGATTTTGGACGAAGCGACGTCGGCATTGGACACAGAGAGCGAGAAACTTGTGCAGGCAGCGCTTGAGGAGCTGATGAAGAACCGCACAACCATCGTGATTGCCCACCGACTATCGACAATCAAGAAAGCAGACCTGATCTGCGTACTCGACAAAGGAGAAATCGTAGAGAGAGGCACACACGAAGAGTTGCTTGAAAAAGGCGGATTATATTGTAAACTCTACTCAATGCAAAAATAAATTGCAGAAATATCTGAAAATTTTGAAAATAATTCCGATTATTTTAGTTTTTGGATAAAAAAAAGTGTAGGTTTGTAGTAGATATTTTGACGAAAAAAAAGATAAGATGTTAAATGTAATTACAAAATCGGTCAAACTCCCTGACGGCAGAGAGATTACGATCGAGACAGGTAAATTAGCTAAGCAGGCCGACGGAGCAGTCGTAGTTCGCCTTGGCAAGACAATGTTGCTAGCGACAGTCTGTACAGCATCAGACGCAGTACCTGGCACAGATTTTATGCCGTTGACAGTAGAATACAAGGAAAAATACGGAGCCTACGGCCGTTTCCCTGGTGGTTTCACAAAGAGAGAGGGTAAGGCTTCTGACTATGAGATACTTACAGCCCGTTTGGTGGACCGTGCACTACGCCCATTGTTCCCAGACGATTACCACGCAGAGACATTCGTAAACGTATTGATGATTTCAGCTGACGGTGTTGACCAGCCAGATTCATTGGCAGGTCTTGCAGCTTCTGCAGCATTGGCAGTATCAGACATTCC
>DCIP01000025.1 GCA_002317115.1 Candidatus Scybalocola fimicaballi | reverse complement strand
TCTCATAACCCCATTTAACAATTGAAGATTACAAAAAAAGGGAAGCATTTCTGCTTCCCTTTATATCTCTGAAATGAAATTTTACTTCCAAATAGACTTCAAATCGTCATAAGACTTTGAATAGATACGTGAATGCTCCTTTCCGTAACCAATTCTTGATGCACGTCCTGCAACTGTCTTGTTCATCTCGAATGAACCTGTACCGTAGAAGAACAAACATGTAGATGTTGGATACGTTGCCAATAGATCCTTACACCACTGAGCATCGTCAGACTGTGTATTGTAAACATCAGCAGGCATGTTAACTGCGCCACTCAAATGACCTGCAGAATACTTATCAGCTGAACGGTAATCGATCAACACCTTATCTCCCGAGTAAGCATTATAAGTGTCATAGAACGACTGTGGATTTGTGTACTCGATGAATGCACCAAGCTTTTCTTCGTCATCATCAGAACCACATGATGTACAGAACAATGCCATAATGGCAACTGTTAGCATTACGAAATAATTACCTAACTTTCTCATTTTTTATATACCCTTTATAAATTAATTCTTCATGTTTAATGTCAACGACGTGCCAAAGATAAACATTTTTTTGAAATAAAAAACGATAATTGTTATTTATGTGTAATTACTCGTTGCGTTTTGATTCCAGAAGCGTTGATTTCTTCAACTTTTGTCACAACTCTTGATGCCAAGTTCATGAATGCCTGAGATGTGATTGTATCATCTTTCAAAGCTGCAGGCGCACCATTGTCGCCACACTCGCAAATAGACTGAACTATTGGAATTTGTCCAAGTAATTCGACTCCCATGTTCTCTGCCAACTTCTTACATCCTTCCTTTCCAAAGATGTAATACTTGTTGTTTGGCAACTCCGCTGGAGTGAACCATGCCATATTCTCAACCAATCCGATGATCGGAACGTTGACTTTCTCTCCAACAAACATGCTGATTCCTTTCTTTGCGTCTGCCAAGGCTACCTCTTGAGGCGTGCTGACTACGATTGCTCCTGTCAACGCAAGTGTCTGAACCAAAGTCAAATGGATATCGCTTGTACCTGGTGGTAAATCCAACACGAAGTAATCCAACTCACCCCAGTTGGCATCTGTAATAAGTTGTTTCAATGCGTTGCTCGCCATTCCTCCACGCCATAGAACGGCGTCATTAGGATTGACAAAGAAACCGATAGACAACAATTTGACGCCGTATCTCTCCTCTGGATGGATCAACTCGCGTCCCTGCTCATTCTTCTCCTCCAAGTAAGGACGGGCATCCTCAAGTCCGAACATCTTTGGCATTGATGGTCCAAAGATATCTGCGTCGAGCAAACCGACCTTATAACCCATCTTCGCAAGCGAAACGGCAAGATTAGCAGAGACGGTGCTCTTTCCTACTCCTCCCTTTCCTGACGATACAGCAATGATATTCTTCACGCCTGGCAACGGATTGTCTGGATCCTTCTTTGGAGCGGCTGTCTTATATTTGCATGTGATATTTCCCTTGATATCCACATCCTTGTCTACGTAAGTAAGGATGGCTGTCTCACATGCCTTTACCAATGATCTTGCAAACGGATCATTCTCCTTCTCAAATATCAAAGAAAAAGAGACTTTGTTGCCTTCGATGCGGATATCATCATCCACCATCTCCGACGTCACAACATCTTTTCCTGTTCCTGGATAACGCACATGGCTAAGTGCGTCTGTAATCAATTTTGGATATAAAGCCATTATTTATACTGGTTTTCAATAATGTTAGACAAAACATCCTTCATCTGAAGGCCTGCTGCAGCCACCTGCTGTGGAATGAAGCTTGTAGGAGTCATTCCTGGTGTTGTGTTGACCTCAAGAAGGTTTACAGTACCGTCGGCAGAGATGATATAGTCGACGCGGATGATTCCGTGAGCGTCAAGCACATTGTAGATTCTCTCTGTCTGTTTGCGTACAACTGCAGCGATCTCCTCTGAAATACGGGCTGGAGTGATCTCCTTAACCTGTCCTTTGTACTTTGCGTCGTAATCAAAAAACTCATTCTCGCTCACTACCTCAGTGATTGGGAAGACGGTTGTCTTACCACCTGCCTTGTAGATTCCACAAGTGATCTCTGTACCCTGCATAAAGCTCTCGATAACAGTCTCAGAACCCTCTGCAAATGCCTTCTTCACTGCTGGCATAACCTGCTCGATAGTCTTGACCTTAGTCACACCGAAGCTACTACCTCCATCGTTTGGTTTAACAAAGCAAGGCAATCCGACTGCGTCAATAATTTCCTTGTCTGTGTAGTCGCTCTCGCTTCTCAAACGCAATGACTTTGCTACAGGAATACCAAAGTTTTTCAAATATGTGTTGCAAGTGAACTTATTGTAAGTCAACGCAGAAGCAAGCACACCACATGAAGAGTAAGGAATCTTCATCAATTCGAAGTAGCCCTGAAGTTTTCCATCCTCACCTGGAGTACCATGGATTGTGATGTAGGCATAGTCGAATTTGATTTTAGTACCGTCGACGATAGCGGAAAAATCATTCTTGTCGACAGGATATTTCTTATCATTAAGTTCAAGATTCCATTCTGTGCCGATGATAGTCACGATATAGACATTGTACTTCTCCTTGTCCATGAAAGAGTAGATACCCTTGGCACTTTTAAGTGAAACGACCACTTCAGACTGGTCGCCACCTGCTACGATTGCAATATTTTTTTTCATTTTTCGATACACTTTATTGTCTTGCAAATTTAGCAAATTATAAATTAATAACGCATTATGAATTGCGAATTATGCATTACGAATTACCACCAAATACTGGTAATGGTCGTTCTCATAAACCTTATCAGCTTTTAGTCCACATATCTCACAAACAGCATTCAAGCGGTTGAAATCAACGAAAAGCCATTCAAAAGGTTCATCTTTCTCGCCTCTATAGGAAATTGTATAATCAATCTCTCCATAGTATGGCTCTTCATAAATCTCAGCGTCGACGTCGCCATCCTCATCTGTGTAGAGATAGATAAGGTCGGAGCTATCCATCACGATTTGTCCCCCGTCGGCAAGCAAATTCTTGCAATGATTAAGGAACGACGGAAGATTCTGCATCGTCTTTGCGATACCAGCTCCGTTCATCAACATCAACAGAGTATCGTATTTCTCTCCAACTATGTCGTAGAAATTACGGATCTGAGCTTTCTTGACGCCTCTCTGGTTCATCACGTCGACAGCACCGGCAGATACATCAATAGCCTCAGCATCCACGCCATGCTCCTGCAACCAAAGCGTATGGCTTCCCGAACCTGCACCCACGTCGAGAGTGCGGCCAGTACATAGCTTCAATGCACGTTGCTCAATCTCACTCATTTTCTCCCATGTGTGGAAGAACTCCTTAATATTCCAATATTCAGTCTCCACCACACTGCTTTCAACTTTGATTCGAGTCTTCTTGTCGCCGTTGAAATATGCGGCCAAGGCCTTACCATACGCGTCGCTCATATTCTATTAAATTTAATTCCTCAAAGTTAGCATTTTTCCTACAACTCTCAAACGCAATCCGTATCAAACAAAAAATCCCGACAATTTGCATTGCCGGGATTTTATAAATCGTTAAACTAAAATTACTTAGTCTGGATGATCAAGAAGTCAGAAGTTGACCAGAACTTGTTGTAGTCCTTAATCTTCAAAACCAAATTCTTGTCCTCAGCGCTCTTTGGAAGAAGAGTGTAAGATGTCAATGGGTGACGAGAAAGGATAACAGCCTTCTTAGTGTTAAGAGCAAGCTCTGTGAAGTCTCTCTTGTCAACCTTAGTAAAGTCAGAAGACTTGATGTCACCACCCTTCTTAAGTGCCTTCTCCAAAAGACCCTTGTTCTTCAAAGTAGTCTTGTCAGCAGCCAAGTAGTAAACAGCGTTCAACTCAGCGTCCTGAGCAGCGATTGCAGCCTGCTGCATAGCAGAAACAGCGTTAACTGAATCGATGCTTGCCATTGCAGCTGTGTGCTTGCTCTCAAGGTCAGCGATCTTAATATCCTTAGCCTCAAGTTCCTCCTTTAGCTTAGCCATCTCAGTCTGGCTCTCAGCCAACTGCTTCTTCAACTTGTTGATTGTACCACGAAGACCGCTTAGCTGTCCGTTAGACTTCTCCAACCTCTCCTCCAAATCCTTGATCTTGTCGTTGCTCTGCTGGATACGCTCAGAGATCAACTTGAAATCCTCCTGGATTGTAGCCTTGTTTGTGCCACCCTCCTGACCCTTATCGTCAAGAATACCAAGCTCAACCTCCTTGATCTGCTTCATGTTAGCGTTAACCTCCTCGAACAAATCAGACATCTGCTGAGAAATCTGACGCTCATCAGCCAAAACTGTTCTCAAAGAGTCAGACGTTCTGTTCGCCTGATCAATCTCACCCTGCCATGGGTTGCAAGATGTAGCAGCTACTAGCGCTACAGATGCGAATAAAATTGCTTTTTTCATTTTATATATTTTTTATTTAATTTCTTGTTTATGTATAGAGATTCGGATTTTCGCATTTATCGTCGTAAGGCGCAAAACGTTAATCTTCGTCTTCTTCTGTATCATATTTTTTCTTACTTGCCTTTTCCTTCTCTTTTCCGGAAATGACAATCACAAATTCACCTTTTGGCTCGTTAGCTTCAAAATGTGCTTTCACGTCAGAGACCTTGCCTCTTACCGTTTGCTCAAACTTCTTTGATATCTCACGCGATACTGACACAATTCTGTCAGGCCCGGCAATCTCCTCAAGTTGAGCCAATGTCTTGACAACACGATAAGGTGACTCATATATGATAGATGTGCGTTCTTCTTCAGCAATCTCCTTCAAACGTGTCTGACGGCCCTTCTTCTGTGGCAAGAAGCCCTCGAAACAGAATCTGTCTGTAGGAAGTCCGGAATCCACGATAGCTGGCACAAATGCAGTCGCTCCAGGCAAACATTCTACCTCTACCCCTGCCTCAGCACATGCTCTCGACAACATAAATCCAGGATCAGATATTCCAGGTGTGCCGGCATCACTGATCAACGCCACATTCTCACCCGACTTTATCTTAGCCACTACAGAATTGCAAGTCTGATGCTCATTAAACTTGTGGTGAGACATCATCTTGTTTTCTATCTCAAAATGCTTAAGCAAAACACTTGATGTGCGAGTGTCTTCAGCCAATATCAAATCAGCCTCTTTTAACACTCGTACCGCTCTGAATGTCATGTCTTCAAGATTGCCGACAGGAGTCGGAACTATATACAACTTTGCCATAACACTAGTTAGTGAATCTTGCTTCCAACAATTCCATAAACTCTAAAGCAGCCCCTTCAGTTGTGTCCCAATTGAAATTTTCTGCGACGTATGCCTCCGCATCCTGTAATGACGACATCACATTCAGCTTCTCTATTGTTGCGTTCAACAACGACATATCCCCACCGAACAACTCTCTCTGGTAACGCAATCTGTCGTTAAGATTTAGAGCTTTCTTCAAATCAGTAACAAATCTACTCTCCAAACGTCGGCTTCCTTTGAATCTCTCATTTGTGATGATTGGATTGCCGACATTAGCCTTAGGCTGCTCTGTGGCTGGTCTCTCTATTCTCTTGACTGGAGAAGGAACCTCTGGCTCAACAGGTTTAGCCACCTCCTTTTTTACCTCAGCCACTGGCTCTGGAGTCTTCAACTCCTCTACAACCTGTGGTTCAGGCTCCTTGGCAGCCACCTTTACAGTATCTATAGCAGTAACGTCAACTTCAATAGTAGCGTTTTTCTTTGGACTAACCAACTCTTCCTTTATGTTGACTACCTGCTCTTGCTCAATCTGTGGTTTTGCGACCTCAACCTTTTCAACTACAGGTTCTGCACTTTTCTCAGAGTCATTCACTTCAGGTGCAACGAATGATTTAACATCCTTACAAGCCTCTGAATTGTGTTGAGCCTCTTCTTTGCTTTCAACACTTAACTGCTCAAACTCCGACAGTATGTTTCTTACCTTTTGAAGAGCAAGATCGTGCATTGCGTACGGAATCGTTTCCATACTCTCCATACACTTTGTTAGCATGTCAAGTTCGGAAATGTCATTCAGTATGAAAGTGATAAGTTTATTTTTATTCATCAAGAATAACTTTTTTACTTTATCTTTGTCGCAAAAATCGCACATCAACAATGCATTCGGCACTATTGAATATGCAAATATAAATAGATTTTTAACGAAATGTACGATATTTTTAACTTTTTTTATGAAACAGATAAAGAATAATTTCATACACGCTCTTTCATATTTATACGAACCATCTGAAATCAATGAAATTTTTTACGAATGTGTTTCGCATATCACTGGAAATTCCCGAAGCCAAATTATTATGGCTTTGTCAGACAAGGCTTCCAATGAGATTGCAACACAATGTGACGCAATGCTTTCGCGTCTGCGAAAAGGTGAGCCAATGCAATATGTGCTTGGCTTTGAATGGTTCGACGGCATGAAATTCACTGTTGATTCCAATGTGCTGATACCCCGTCCGGAGACCGTGGCCCTTGTGGATGAAGCGGAGAAAATTCTAAATGCAAAATTCGGAATGCGAAATGCGGAATTATCAAAACTCAGAAATACTGGAAATTTCCGTGTATTGGATATTGGCACAGGTTCAGGAGCGATCGCTGTTTCTATAAAAAAGAGGAATCCTGACTTAGAAGTCGTGGCGGCAGACATCAGCAAAGGTGCTCTTGAGGTAGCGTCGACAAATGCTAAAAACAATGGGACCGACGTGAATTTCGTATGCGACGATGCCCTATCCGACTCTTTCTTGTCCGGCAGCAAACCATTTGATATAATCGTGAGCAATCCTCCATATATTTGTCCGAGCGAAAAAGCAGATATGCGAGCTAACGTATTGGATTTCGAGCCTCATCTCGCACTATTCGTACCTCAGGACGAGCCGTTGTTGTTTTACAATAAAATCGCTAAATTTGCAGTAAATAATCTTAATGACGACGGTGCTCTGTTATTCGAAAACAATGTGGCTTACGTCCACGACGTAGCGGAAATGATGGGGAAAACGGGATTCTGCGGCGTCGAAATCATCAAAGATTGTTTTGACCGTGAAAGATTTGTTATTGGACGAAAGAGATGACTGGAGAAACGAGAATAAAGACATGGAGCAAAGATGAGGCGTTGGCAAAGATGTCGATGCTGTGCGCGGAGTCGGAAAAATGCAAAACTGACATCGCAGACAAACTGAAGCGTCATGGTCTCTCAACAGATGATATCGAATCCATTTTGACTTATCTTGAGAGTGAACGTTTCATCGACGAAGCCCGTTACTCCAAATTCTTCGCCAAAGACAAATACAGATTCGCGAAATGGGGACGAAAGAAAATCGAATATGCACTCAAGATGAAAAGAATCCCCGTCGACTTTATAAATGAGGCATTGGAGGAAATTCCCGACGACGCATACGAAGAAACCATGATGAATGTCCTCACTTCAAAACTGAAGACAATCAAATTTCAAAACAGATACGACGCTAAAGGCAAACTATTTAGATTTGCCGCCTCACGTGGATATGAAAGCGGAGTAGCTTTGGAAGCTATCGATAAAATATTAAATGAAACTTTAGAAGAAGACGATAATGAATAGATTTATCAAAGGAATGTTTGCCGACTATGGGGTTAGCAAGAAATTGTTTTTGTTGTTAGGCATTTTTATTATAATGGAAGTATTCGGCAACGTCATAGGATTAGGTTGCGGATTGCTTGATAATGTTGTTCTATCCCATACAAACACACTACGTCTGGAACAATTCGTAGCGTCAGTGATCGTTTTTATTGGGACTCCCTATATTTTCTTTTACCTTTCCGCAAAACCAGAATGCTCATTTTCTGATTTTTTCAAATTGGACAAAAAAAATAGTTTCGGTCTTTATTTCCTTGCGATAATAGCGTTGGCAACATTGATTCCTATAGTCAACTACACTGCCTACTACAACGAGCAGATAACACTCCCAGAGAGCCTTCATTTTATTGAAGAAAAGTTCAAATACCTTGAAGATTTAGCAAAAGATCTTACAATGCAGTTGCTGAAAGCAGAATCTCCAATAATATTCATTGTCAATATTATAGTGATAGCTGCAGTTCCAGCAATTGGTGAGGAACTAATGTTTCGAGGAGCATTACAAAAAACGTTACAAGAGAAGATGTCTCCTATTTGTGCAATTGTAATCACATCTGTCATATTCAGTGCAATGCATTTCCAGTTTTACGGATTCATTCCTAGAATAATCCTTTCTGTCTTCTTAGGATTACTCTACTATTTTTCGGGCAGTATCAAACTAAATATGGCAGCTCATTTCACAAACAATGCATTAGCTGTAGTTGCATTTTACATTTGCACTCTATCCGGAATTCCTGTTGATGATGCACCGACTGAAACTATGGGCAAAGAAGACATATATTCAGTCATCGCAGCAACAGCATTATTCATCGGAATAATGATACTCATAAAAAAGAAATCAAGCGACAGGAAATTTTGATTGAAGCGGAAGTCATAATACCATCCTTAGTTCTGCAACCTTTCGTGCATCACTACTGGGTAATGAAGACACACGACACAAGTATGTCTCAGATCATCATGCCTGTTGGTTGCCTAAGATGGATGTTCCATAGAAAGACTCCTTTTGATGTTAATGGATCATCCGACATTTCCTTCAACGCATCTGTTGCCGGGCTCAACGACAAAGCAATCAAAATCAGCACGACAAAAGATGTGGAGATGATCACCGTCTTCTTTCTCCCATATGCGGCTCAAGTCATCATGGGTATACCATGCAAAGAATTCTCGTGCGACAATGTTGATTTTGATCAATTAGAGGATATTGAATTCAAAGATTTGAAAGCGAAAGTGCTTGAATCGGAATCAACAGACAAATGCATAGATTTGATAGAAGAGTTCATCATCAAAAGATTATTAAAGGCTCAAGGTTCTAATTATATAAAACAACTATCTAATGCATTTCAACTAATGAATGCAAAACCAGACGTACGAATGGAAGAGTTAGCATCAGAGGCTTGTCTGAGTGAACGCCAGTTCAGACGCGTATTCATAGATAACGTCGGAATGTCCCCAAAACAAATTCAGAGAATCCAACGTTTTCATCTTGCCACAAACGAAATGCTCCAATCAAAAGTCGAGAATATTGAACATATAGTCTACAAATACGGTTACACTGACCACAGCCACTTCAACCGCGAGTTTCATGAGATAGCAGGGATGTCTCCTACTGAATATCTAAACTCATTAGAGAGTATTCGAAAACATGGAATAATGCCTATCTATCGTTCCTACCATGTTTCAAAATAAACGATGTCCGTTTTTTACAACTGACAATCTAAGCATCTTCGTAATTTTGCATCGTCAAAAACGAAAAAAATTACGATATGAATATTAGATTAGAAAGACCCGAAGACTATCAAGAAGTAGAAAATCTTACACGTGAAGCATTTTGGAACATTTATCGTCCAGGATGCGTTGAGCATTATGTATTAAACCAGTACCGCTCAAATCCGGATTTCATCCCCGATCTTGATTTCGTAATGGAGGAAGACGGAAAGATTATCGGACATGTGATGTTCTCCAAAGCGGAAATCATAAAGGAAGACGGAGGGATTATCAAAGCCTGGACATTCGGTCCAATAAGCATACATCCCGACTATAAACGCAAAGGCTATGGTTTGAAACTATTACAACACTCATTAGAGAAAGCTCGAGAAAAAGGAGTAGGCATCATTTGTATGGAGGGCAATATCGACTTCTACAAGCATGCTGGATTCGTAATGGCAAGCACTCTGAAGATCCACTATCATGGAGAGCCAAAGGAATCGGAGGTGCCATATTTTCTCGCTCAAGAATTGATTCCTGGATATCTGAATGGTGCAGAAGGAACATATCACACTCCAAAGGGTTACTTTGTTGCCGACGAAAATCCTGATGCATTTGAAGTCTACGAATCTACATTTCCCCCAAAAGTCAAAAAAATTCAAGATGGCCAATTACCACAGTTTTGCCAGAGTTGTGAAATGCCGCTAACAGAAAAACCGTTGGAGAAATAAAAAATATATCGATTTCGTATGCTCACAACTTGAAGGTGTGGGAGAGATACGCACAAGAAAAATGTGTGGAGACTGGTGCATATACATCGACAACAAACTCGTCATTTTAGCCTGCGACAATCTTTGTTACGTCAAGATGCATCCATCAATTGAAACAATGATGAAAGGAGCATGGACCAGTTATCCTTACAAAGGAGCCAAAGAGCATTATGTCCTTGGGATTGAAAATAAAGAGCAGGCATTATCAGTTATAAAAAAACTTATAAAAGAAATGCCCACTCCTAAATGCAAAACAAGCAAAGCTGCCTGACTAATAATCAACACTAATGAGTTGCAATATACCAACTTGTCTGCTTATATGTTGACATTGCAGGATGTTCACATGGCTCAGACGTTGAGATTCCACTATACTTTTCAATCGGAGTCAAGCCTCCAAGTGTAGAGAAATAATTAGGAGTGTTTCTCTTATATGGAATCAAGACACTCATTAGATTCTCAAATTCTCCCAACATCATCGTATCATCGGTCAGATGATAAACATAATCAGAATAATCCACGAACAGCACCGGATCATAGCCATCAAAGCGTTGCAACGACATGACGTCAACATGTACCGTCGTATCGACTGACTGATTTAGCTTTTTCATGAATCGGGCAAGAGTATCAAGTGCGACGCAATTTATCGCCGATATCGTGCCACACGGTTTCTCATAGTTGAGATAGAATCGGTAGAACGACTCACAAATATTCTCATAGTCATTCCCCCCAATCAAATATTTTCCACTGATCTGATAAGGGAAACCGTATGCCATAACCTCCGTAGGATATGCCACTATATGACTGCAGACATCTTTCAACTCATACGCCACCTCAATACTCGACATATAGCAATTATCGAAGAGAATCATGTCAAACTTCTGGATTTTAGACTTCTGGATGCCTCTTCTCAACGTAGAGATTTCAATCTGATAAACACTCGATGTGCCACCGATATATCTTGTCTGTGGAACCTCATCCAACGTCAAGGCTGCAGAACGAGTGGTAAATGCACCAGCCGCAACCCAAGCAGTGCCATGACATCCCACTGTCATAGAATATGAATGGGAAGGATACTTTGCGTACACACGGTCGAGAAGGTCTGCGATTCCGTCGCTATTAGTGAAATTTGGATCGAAGTAATGCTCGACATTTTCTTCAAGACAATTACCACTAAACGGTCTTAGCTCAATAATATCTACAATGCCAGGATTATTTTCTATGCATACGACATAGCGTTCATTCTCCAAGCCATACTGTCGGATAACCTGCTTGAAATCATTAATATTCTGAATAAAACATGGTTTAAGATTATTAGACCACGGAAAGAACATGATAATGGTTCTTTCTACAGTTTCAGGAACGATCTCTTCCTCGGGATCCTCCTTACAAGCAGAAAGACAAAAGAAAGTCAGAACACACAACAGTAGTTTTTCAATTATTCTCATTCTGTACAAAAAACAAAAGGCAGAGAAGCCGAAGCCTCTCTGCCCATATTGTGATTATTATTGGTTCATTGAAGCCAAATACTCCTCGTTAGTTCTGCTACGCTCAAGGTTTTCCTTAACCTCAGTCATAGCCTCGATAGGAGTCATGTCAGAATAATGCTTTCTCAAGATCCACATTCTCTGAAGAGTGATCTTATCCTGAAGCAAATCGTCACGACGAGTACTACTTGCCATAATATCAACAGCAGGGAATATTCTCTTGTTGGCAAGACGACGGTCAAGCTGAAGTTCCATATTACCTGTTCCCTTGAACTCCTCAAAGATGACATCATCCATCTTCGAACCAGTATCAGTAAGAGCAGTTGCGATAATTGTCAAGCTACCACCGTTTTCTATATTACGAGCGGCACCGAAGAATCTCTTAGGTTTCTGCAACGCGTTAGCATCCACACCACCACTCAACACCTTACCTGAAGCTGGAGAAACAGTATTGTAAGCTCTGGCAAGACGAGTGATTGAATCCAAAAGGATCACCACATCATGACCGCACTCCACCATTCTCTTAGCCTTCTCCAACACAATGCTTGCCACCTTCACGTGACGCTCGGCAGGCTCATCAAATGTAGATGCGATAACCTCAGCGTTTACGCTTCTCTGCATGTCTGTCACCTCCTCTGGACGCTCATCAATAAGAAGCACCATCATATAAACCTCTGGATGGTTGGCGGCGATAGCGTTTGCGATATCTTGTAGAAGGATTGTTTTACCAGTTTTTGGCTGAGCCACAATAAGACCACGCTGACCTTTTCCAATAGGGCTGAACAAATCCACGATTCTCACAGAAGTGTTGCAAGTCTTAGGATCTCCAGTCAAATTGAATTTCTCGTTTGCGAATAATGGAGTCAAATGGTCGAATGGCACACGGTCTCTTACCTGCTCTGGCGGACAATTATTGATAGTTTCGACACGAGTCAATGGGAAATATTTCTCACCGTCACGAGGAGGTCTGATATCACCAGTCACGACGTCACCAGTCTTCAATCCCATCAGTTTGATCTGATTGGCAGAGACATAGATATCATCTGGAGAACTTAAATAATTATAATCTGGAGAACGAAGGAAACCATAACCGTCAGGCTGGATGATTTCAAGTACACCACTACCCTTGATTACTCCTTCAAAATCAAATTGTTTCTGTTTTTTTGCCTCTTCCTCGGCCTTAATTCTTTCTGCCTCTAATCTAGCGCGTTCTTCTTCGGCTCTCAATCTAACTTCTTCAGCTCTTGCTCTGGCAGCCTCTTCTCTGGCTCTTGCCTCCTCTTCGGCAGCTAATCTTCTCTGGTATTCCTCTTCCTCACGTCTGCGCTCCTCTTCCAACTGTTTTTGGCGGAGAGCCTCTTCTATTTCATCTTTTTGGTATACGAAAGGTTCGACGGATTCCGAATTTTCTGCTGCTTTTTGTTTTGCCAATTTCTTTTTTTCAAGAATCATTCTGGCAATAGCCGCAGCCGCATTATTATTACTGCTTGTGGAAAGACCTGCTCTTCCTGTATTTATGGAAGACGATTCTTCTACAACCTTTTCAGTGTCATTTTTTGGTTCTGTTGTCGGAGTCTCTTCAATTGGTGTTTCAGGTTCTTCTATAGCTACAGCCTGATTTTCTGGCTCCGAATCATCATTTGGCGAATCTGACTGTCCGATTATCACCTGTATCAACTGATCTTTTCGATATGAATCTGGACGATGAATACCTATTGACCTAGCGATAGCTTGCAATTCGGGCAATTTTTTTGCCTTCAATTCTGCTTCTGTCATGTATGTATTATTGACTTATATTCTATTATGGATGAGACGCAATGGTACTGCATTTCATCTTCTTATATTCTAAAAACTTGAATTATTTTCAATGTTGAATAGACCAAAACCAGGATTCCCTTATTTATATAACAAAAGCCTGTGATACACACAAACGGTGCTAAACACCTTGACAATACTGACTTTTTGTGGAATTTTGTTGAGAACAAGCAATCTTCTGCTGCTTTTTTCCTGATTGTGACGACAAAATTAAACTTTTGTTTTATTATCGTCAAATTATTTGATGTCTTTTTTTGAAAAGTTTAGACTAAACAAACAAAAAGGTCCAGTCTTGAACACAAGACCAGACCTCAAATATCCTTATCCTAGAGTGATAGCCTCTGAAGGACAAACACCTGCACATGTTCCACACTCTGTGCATGCATCTGCATCAATTTTGTAGATATCGCCCTCAGAGATTGCTCCTACTGGACACTCGCCTGCACATGTACCACATGCTACGCAGTCTTCACCAATTACGTATGCCATAATTCTTTTTGTTTTAGTTTATAAATACAATGCAATATTAGTGCTTTTTTAATTTCACTGCAAATAAAATCAATATTATTTTTTCCAACTCTTAACGGATGTTAAAAAGTGAAACTGAAAACTAACCTGGCAAACACAATCTGTTACATTTTGAAATATAAATCTATAATTCCGAATTTCTAAATGCACCCGGAGACATTCCGGCATGAGTTTTGAAAAACCGTCCAAAGAAACTTTGGTTGGGGAAATTCAATGTTTCCGCAATCTGCTGGATAGATAGATTGGATTTGCGTAGCATCTCTTTTGCCTCATCCATCACCAAAGAGTCAATAAACTGGCTTGGCGACGAGCCGACACATTCCGACACAATCTTGCAAAGATACTTGGGCGTGATGCACAGCTGGTCGGCATAGAATTTCACGTTTCGTGTCTCTTTGAAATGCTCTTTCACCAATGAGGAAAACTTCATGAATATCTCCTGCGTACGTGATCCTTTTTCTTGCGTCACACACGATTTTGACACTTCATTCAGCACCTCACACAACATTGCCTTAACCAACAGTTCGGACGCGGCTTTCAAATATGCGCTCTTTTCAATTCTGCATAAATCAAGTCTGCTCTTCACAAAATTTAGATACAAAAGGATTGTGCCAAACAAATCATCAGAAGTCTTGAATATCGGATTGGTATTGCCAAACGGCACTTTTAGTCCAGTTACAAATCCAGAAATCACTCGTCTGTCAAAAAAGAAAAGCACCGAATTGAAATCTTCACTGACCGATTTGATGAGCAACGTCTGCCCCATTCTGATACGCACTATATCTCCCTTAGAAAACTTACATGGTTTCATGTGTATCTCCAACTCAGCCTCACCGGATGTGCAGATTCCATAAAAGAAAAGAGGAAGTCGCTCCGGCGACGTCATTACAGGAAGCTTGCATACATTCCATAATCCATAAAGGATGCCGTCGTTTTCAATCTTGACATTCTCTTTTCCACAGTTCTTTATTATCTCTTTTTGTATTCCGTTTATTTGCATCACATAGACTCTTTATCTACGCAAATTTATCAAAATTCATTTTTCTACAGCAAAAAATCATACGGATTTTTCTCCGTGTAGAAAATATGATTATTTTTGCAACGTCTTTCGGATAATAAAGACATTAATGGATGTATTAATTTAGTTAAAACTTAAGGATTATGGCAGAACATAATGAATTAGGCAAAAACGGCGAAGACCTTGCCGTGAATTTCCTTGAAGGAAAAGGTTATCAAATCATCGCAAGAAATTGGAGATGTGGAAGCAATGAGCTTGACATTGTCGCGTTAGATGGTGAGACGCTTGTCTTTGTGGAAGTCAAGACACGTCATTCCGACTACATTGATCCTCGCACCAGCATGAGCAAAAGCAAAATCCGGAATTTTGCAAGAGCCGTGACTATTTACGTCAAAAAAATGAACATCATGTCAGATTTCCGTCTTGACGTGGTGATCATAGTCACAAATGGAGGCGTCGACAACAAAGGTTTCTACATTGAGCATTACGAAGACGCGATACTTCCTACGGATTTTTAAAATAAAAAAGTCAGCCGGGCAAAATGTCCAGCTGACTTTCATCTCTATCTTGTAGATTGATTAGTTGAATGATGCGTAGAAGCGGAATGAAGGAGCAGGAATAGTTATCTGAGCTCTTGCGATAGGACGCTCAACCATCATGTATCCCTCAGCTACTGGCAAGAAATACAATCCTCCTGCCTCATAGTAAGTTGTTCCGTTGATACGAGTCAAACGAGATCCGTAAGGAAGTGTTGTGAAGAACACGTTCTCTGGGAATGCAACCTCCTCGTATCCGTACTGTGGATCATATACATAGTAAACACCGTTTCCATAGTAGTAAGTGCAGTCACCAATGTAGAATGAGTGAACGTAAGTAGGACACACATGGTGGTATACCGGACGTGGACGGTGCACTACATGATGATGATGTGCAGGTGCATGGTGGTACACTGCTGGTGCATGGTGATGATGCACTGGCTCGTGATGATGTGCTGGTGCATGATGATGTGCTACCGGAGCTGGTGCATGATGATGCTGTGGAGCGTGATGTGCAGGACCAGCATGATGCTGAGGTGCAGCTGCATGATGTGGAGCATGCTGAGTAGGACGTGAACCGTGCTCTACTCTTGGTGCAGAATGATGTCCGCCTCCATTGTTGTGAGCAGGACCAGCCGAATGGCCACCACCTCTGCTTGCTGGAGCTGAATGTCCGCCTCCATTATTGTGTGCTGGAGCTGAAGAATGCTGTGGAGCTCCTCCATTACCACCATTACGTGAACGCTGTGCGTATGAAACTTCCGACATAGCTAGCATTGCTACAATGCTAAGGACTATTAAAAACAATTTATTTTTCATGGTCATATCATTTTTGTCGTTAATAAATAACGTTGCCTCATCGGTTTCGTTTATCTTTTCTGCAAATATAGTGAAGTGAAAATAATATCTTACCTTTGTAAGGTTTTTTAAGACAGAAAAAAAGTTTTTTTAACAATATGAGCAGCTCATACATATATAAAATAGAAGAAATCGAAAAGTCTACTGACATTGTATCGGTAAAGTACAAAAATTTATTTTACATTTTTGAATCCATCTGCAAGGAGTTGACAGCAGACGACAATATCCGTTTCGCTTCGGAGTACGCCAGGCTGACATTCCTTCTCGACAAACATAATGTGCAGATCGCGATGCGTAAAAGAATAATGAAATTCCGTGCAGACGCGATTAACTCCATGCGCAACAATGCCGCGATTTCGTCGGAACAATATTTAGAAGACTATATCGCTTTGGCGTTGTTCATCTCTCAGCTGTTCGGAGAGTCCATTTCAGAATCACAACAAAGGGATCTTGAAGTCGTATGCGGCTCATGGTCGACGGAAGACTACCGCCGCACCGAACGAATCAGCTATCTTCGTATTGTCGCCACAGCCTGCGACTATGAATATATCACAGGCTACAAGGAAGACGCGGAAGAATACTCCGAAGTCAAGATTAGAATCAACGTCATCGGCTATAACGGAGACTTCACAATCTCTCCCAATATGGTGTGGAAAGGTTGTGTTATCAGCATCATCGACAGCATCATCGAGCCAAACGGTGACCTTAGCCCAAGATTTATCATCATCAACCCAGACTATCTTATGGAGTGTAGCACGATAGCCGACTGCGTCACTCCAGTTGGTCCAAACCCACTTGAGCATCTGTTCAAGAAACTGGTGCGTGCAAAGACATCAAAAGCCATGCTTCTTGGTAACGTCGCCAACTATTTTCACGATCGTCTGATTCACTCTTATGGCAAGGATAGCGTTGATTTCAAAACACTTATGAATGAGGCATTCCTTGAATCGTCGCTATCTATCAGCACTTGCGAAGAGCTGCAGAACAAAGATGATTACGAAGCATGGATCGCAGAAGCAGAAACTCATTACGACAATATAAAGGCTGTGGTAGAGACTGTTTTTCCCGAATTAAATATCTCAACCGAAAATGTGCTGCTTGAGCCTACATTCTTCTGCGACCAACTTGGTCTATCCGGACGTCTTGACTTGCTTCACCGACAAAGAGGCAATTATGCTGTGGTGGAAATGAAAAGTGGCAAAAGCAAGTTTCCAGAAACTCAACTGGATCTAATCGCAAACAACCATGCCACTCAGGCCTTTCTTTACCAAGCAATCGTGCAACGAGTCTTGAGGATTCCATTCAATGAACTCAAAACTTACATTTTCTACACTAAATACCCGCATGAGAAGCATGCAAACCTCCGCTATGCAAAATGCACTCTGAAAGATATGTCGGAGGCTCTACATCTACGTAACAGAATAGTCTGCTACGAGCATCTTCTTGCCAATGCAAAAACTACTGATGAGGTAAAAAGAGTCGTATCGTGGATTACTCCGCAATATATGATTCCAAACTATGATAAAGTAAGAAGCGAACGTATTGTCAGCGGATTCATAGTGCCAAGGATTGAAGAATTCCGTCATGCTATTGATTCTTCTTCACAACTCGAACAGACGTATTTCTACGCCATGCTTGGCTTTATCGCTAAAGAGCAGGATTACGCGAAGACGGGAGGAAGCGGAACTCGTCGCAATCATTACGGATTCGCTTCTTGCTGGAGAGAGTCTCTTGAAGAGAAGAAAGAGTCCGGAAATATTGTTTTCGAACTCCGTCCAAGAGAGATTGCGATTGACGCACCAGAGCCTTATGTGGTGTTTGACCGCACTCCAAACGACGAATACACAGCATCATTCCGTGTGGGGGATATCGTTGTGATATATGAGCGACGCAATGATACCGACTTGGCAACCAACAAATTAGTGCTTCGCGGAACCGTCGCTGAAATCACGAATGACACTCTCCGAATCAATATGCGTCAGACTCAGCGCAACCTCAGTGTGCTACGAACTGATATGACTTTCGCCATCGAAAAAGACTTCATCGAATCAAGTTTTGCCAGCCTCTACTCTGGTCTGTACACTTTCATCAGCACAAAACCAGAAAGAAAACGTCTGCTTCTTGGAGAGACGTTGCCAAAGCCAACCGACAACCATCGACGTGGAGTTTACGCCAACGACGATATCAACCGTATTGTGGAGAAAGCAAAGTCGACTGACAGCTATTTCCTTCTTGCTGGCCCTCCAGGTACAGGCAAAACATCCTTCGCACTCAAGTCAATGGTGGAGGAATTCTATGAAGACGACGGAAGAATTCTGCTTATGGCCTACACCAATCGTGCTGTTGACGAAATCTGTAACTCATTGCGCAGAAGCGAGAAAAATATAGATTTCGTCAGAATCGGCAGCAAAACAAACTCAGACAAACGATTCTTGCCAAACATTCTGTCGCAACGAATCAAAGGCATGACATCTCCCGAACAGGTGACTGCAGAAATCCGCAGCCACAAGGTATATGTAGGCACAACCACAGCCATGCTCTCCAACAAAGAAATCTTCAACATAGTCAATTTCGACGTCGCTATTATCGACGAAGCATCTCAGATTCTTGAGCCTCAAATCATAGGATTGCTATCCGAGCAAACTCGTCTTGGCGAATACGGAATCAAGAAATTCATCATGATTGGCGACCATAAACAGTTGCCAGCCGTCGTCGCACAATCAGAGACCGAATCAAAAGTGGACGATGAGATTCTTCGTAACATAGGATTGAAAGACCGTCGCAATTCACTGTTTGAGAGATTATATCTACTGAATAAAAATTCCGGCAACGACTGCGCGTGGGACACATTGCGTGGACAAGGAAGAATGCATAGCGAGATCAGTCAATTCCCGAACGACCAATTCTACAACGGAGAGCTTCACACTGTGGCAGACTGGCAAAACGAACCTTTTGACTACTACAAGAACTACAATGAAAGCAATCAGTGGGAGACGTTGGTGGCAACCAGAAGATTGGCATATATTCCGTCGGAACGAGATTTAGGAAACAATGGAGGCAAGACAAACGACAGCGAGGCAAACATTGTTACTGAAATCGTCAAAGCATGTGTGGAGTTGAGAAAGAAAAACGGTATCGCCGACGCAGACATGACGATCGGAGTGATTACAGGTTACCGTAGCCAGATTGCCAAGATCAGACACAAGCTGGAGGATGCAGGTGTGGCAGACGGAATCGTGATAGATACAGTAGAGCGCTACCAAGGCGGACAGATGGACATCATCATCTACTCGTTCTGCGTCAACCAGGATTACCAGCTTGATTTCGTGTGTGATGCCATCGAAGAAAATGGGAAAACCATCGACCGTAAACTAAACGTCGCGCTCACAAGAGCACGAAAGCAACTTTTTGTAGTCGGCAACGAAGAGATGTTGCGTCAAGTGCCAATCTACAGCACACTGATCGATTTTATGAAATAACTATAAATCCCCGCAAAAATCGTACATTTGCAGAAAATTAAAAATAAGCGACATGCAATATTACGTTTACCGCAATGGGAATCCATTCGGTCCTTATAATTTGGATGATATCACAAGCCTTGTCAAATCAGGCAAAGTGCTGGAATGCGACAAGTTAGCACTAAACGACGCAGCCTCTAAAGATGATGATTTTGTTGCTGTGCGTGATGTGATGAAGGAAAACAATATCACGGTCAAGGTTGACGAAGCCGGCAACTTGGTCACTCAGTTGAGACATATTTCCAGAGACCTTATCTTCCCTAAAGAATTGAAAGACAAGGAGACGTGGAAAAGCGACACTCGTCTGCTTGTACTTGCAGCTATCGGTATGTTTCCGCTTGTGGCAGCATACCTTGTCCCTAGCGGATGGTTGTCTTTCTATTGTATCTCCCTCTATTTTTCAGTGGTGTGGTGGAGTTTTTTCAACTATATGTTCAAATCCCCACAAGTCACAGCCAAAACCAGTGTGACAATATTCTTCTTAATGCAAGCTATTGTCTTTATTGCATGGGACACATTAGGATTGCCTAACCTCAACTTCTTCTACGGAGCGACAAACGAGCAATATCCAATGTGGTTCCAACTTTTCGGATTCGTGTTTGGAGTTGGGTTCACAGAAGAGTTTGCCAAGATGCTACCTTTGATTTGGCTTGTTAAAAAGACAAAAAAGCCATTGGTGCCTCAGACATTAGTATTCTACGGACTGATCTCCGGACTTGCGTTCGGTGTCTACGAAGGTGTGCAATATCAGATGACTACCAATATGCAATTAGACGGTTCGGATCGATTCCTGATGAACATCGCACGTCTGACAAGCTTGCCTTTCATCCACGCGATATGGTGTGCAATAGGAGGTTTCTTCATCAGTTTCGCTGTACTCTACCCTCGCTACCGTAAAGGATTGTGGGCACTTGCTCTTGTCATTCCAGCAGTGCTTCACGGAGTTTACGACACAATGTGCGGAAATTGGTTGACTTCAATTTTCGTAGCTATTCCACTATGTGTATTCTGTGTAGGACTACTAGTCCACTATTTGAAAAACAGCGGAAACTATCAAAACAGACTAAGATAATGATCGGACGCGAATATATTGAACTTTTAGCACCGGCCCGTGAGGCGGCACACGGCATAGAGGCAATCAAATATGGAGCCGACGCTGTGTATATCGGAGGACCGTCATTCTCGGCAAGAAGCGCTGCTGGCAACAGTCTGGAGGATATTGCCAAACTTGTGGAGTTTGCCCATATCTACGGAGCTCGCATCTTCGTCGCCCTCAACACTATTTTGACCGACGACGAACTTGCAGAGGCAGAGAAATTAGCATGGAAACTCCATGAAATCGGAGTAGACGCGTTGATTATCCAGGATTACGGGTTACTTCGAGTCAACCTTCCTCCTATCGCATTACACGCCAGCACACAGATGGACAACAGAGACCTCGACAAAGTGAAGTTTTGGGAGAACTGTGGATTCGAGCAAGTGGTGTTGGCAAGAGAGACTGATGTGAAAAGCATGGAAAATATCGCGTCGCATACTAAAGCCAGACTTGAGACATTCATCCACGGAGCCCTTTGCGTAAGCTATAGCGGACAGTGCTATATGAGCCAGCGTATGCTTGGCAGAAGTGCCAACAGAGGAGAGTGCGGACAGCCATGCCGTATGAAATACTCTCTCTATGACGCCGATGGAAAGACTATAGCTA
>DCIP01000145.1 GCA_002317115.1 Candidatus Scybalocola fimicaballi | reverse complement strand
AGAAGATGGCTGTTAAGATTGGTGGTGGAGTTAACCACCGTATCGGTCTTTACGATATGATCCTTTTGAAGGACAACCACGTTGATTTCGCTGGTGGTATCGACAAGGCTATCAACCGTGCTAAGCAGTACTGCAAGGATCACAACAAGGACCTTAAGATTGAGATCGAGGTTCGTAGCATGGATGAGCTTGAGCAGGTTATGGCTGTTGGCGGTGTCGACAGAATCATGCTTGACAACTTCAACACTGAGCTTACTCGTAAGGCTGTTGAGAGAATCGGTGGCAAGTATGAGACAGAGTCGTCTGGTGGTATCACAATCGATACACTTCGCAGCTACGCAGAGTGTGGCGTCGACTACATCTCAGTTGGTGCGTTGACTCACTCAGTCAAGGGCTTGGATTTGAGTTTGAAGGCTTGCTAATTCGAATTGATGGGGAATGCCCGTCTTAGTATAAATTAAAGACCAATGAATTTTTGCATTGGTCTTTTTTATTTTTTTTCTCTTTGGTTTTACTTATAAGTGAAATTTGTGCTATCTTTGCTGAGAATTATTAATTAAATTATTTTTTTATGAGTGTACTTGATTTAGTCTTGGTAAATGAAACGGATAATTGTATTATTTATTCAATTCAGTTTTTGTCAGAGGATGAATCTGAATTTGAACGATTTTATAATAAGTTTAAGGATGACGCTGTATATAATCCTGACCTTGTTAAAATTGTCGCATTTATCAATAAAATCGCAGAAAAGGGGGCGTTGGAAAGATTTTTTCGCCCAGAAGGGAAAATATCAGACAGGGTTGTTGCTTTGCCTGTGACATCGTCAAAACTAAGACTTTATTGTCTACGTCTATCAGACAAGATTTTAATCTTAGGAAATGGCGGAATAAAAAGTACGAGAACGTATAACGAGGATGATTCTCTTAGTGGTTATGTGATGACGCTTCAAAAGTTTGACAAACTACTCAAAGAAGGAGAATCTGAAGGATCTGTTAAAATAACAGAAACTATAATTGAAACGGATAAGTCATTTGATGTATGAGAGATATTAAAAATAAATTTCAACAAATGGTGTCTGAGATTCCTCAGCAGGTAAAAACTGAAGTGGATCTCTCTTTTGCGATTTCTGATGAAATTGCAAAGCTATTGCAGGAACGAGGATTGTCTAAGAAACAATTTGCGGAATCTCTTGGAAAGAAACCAAGTGAGGTGACGAAATGGCTTAGTGGACAACATAATTTTACAATACGTACTCTATCTATGTTGTCTGATTTCTTTGGCAAACCTTTGATTGTTATACCTTAAACGTGTATAACTCTGCATAACTAGAGCACTGTTTTGGTTAGGTATATGACGGTTGTCAAAAATGAGGTTTGTTATAAATATCAAACCCAATAGTTCTTATATATGCACTTCATTCTCAAATCTCCGTTTCTATCATCAAATTCAAAAGTGTATATCAATCCGACTCTTCTATAATTATTTGCGAATAAAACACTGCAAAAACTGATGTGCTCTGTTGTCTTATAAACATTGCTAAAAAAGATTTCCGGATATCTAAATATTTGAGATCTGTATGGATTGTGTTCGTGGCAAGACATTTCGCAATCATCTTCCATGGAAATTAAAATTGTATCTTCTGGAAAAGAATTGTGACAAAAATTTATACAAGAATCTCTTGATGATACATCTTTGAATGTGTCAAAACAATTATTCACACAGATTTCTCTTTGCGTATTTTTCAAAAATGTATTATAACATGAATCCGTACATGTTTCATCATATGCGTACATAAGTGAGTCTATGTTTATGTCTAACATGATATAATCAGTAAACCAAAGATCACAATTTTGGAAATCACATTCTACTGAGTCAATCAAACATTCATTCTCTTTTTTGATGTGATGCTTGGCTATATTGGAACTTCTTGCTACTGATTTTGTTCTTACTGAATATTTTTCGTAATGTCTTAGCAGTCCGATATCTTCATTCAGAAATTCAGATATTAGTGTTGCGTATTCACAAAAATCTCTACTATATGTAGAGAAAGGAAGTATAATCAGAAAAATTAAAAGTATTTTTTTCATGCCTTTTGATAATCATTTTGGTGATTATACGAGTTGTCGCCTCATTTCATTCCTCTCGCCATCTTCACAGTCTCCCATGCCACATTGATCTGTTTCATAGTCTCTGTAGCTTGACGGATTGCTTCCTCACCTAACATGGCGGCATTGTCTGGGTGATATTTTATAGCCATAGCTCGGTATGCTTTTTTGACTTCTGCATCCGACACACTCATGTCGACTCCAAGAATGTCGTATGCCTCTTTGCCTGACATCCAACCCTTACTCTGGTAATGATTCCTTTGATTGTTTGAGTTGGATTCTTCCTTTTGGTAATCTTCTTTTCCTTGACTATTGCTGTACTCTTTATCTTTGTAGTGATTCTGTTGTTGTTTTTTCTTGAAAATTTCTTGGATTCTTACAAAGTCATCATGTTCGATGCCTAAATTTCCAACGATTTTATTGATGATTTCCTTTTCTCTATTATACATGGTGCCATCAGCGTAGACCACCGCTAACAATTCCATGATAAGCTCTGTCTTTGCAACGTCGTTGAGATTGGCTTTTAAAAAATCATAATTTGCCTTTGGAATATATTTATCCTTGTTGTTTATGATAAACAGAAATTTTTTTAATGCTATCTTTTGTTCATTATCGGTCTTGTAGTATCTGTGTATTGCGTATTTGACATAATTTAACTTACTGTTCCACTGCTTATTGTCTGCTGATAATACTTCAGCGAATAATATGAGAATTGAATATTTGAAAAAAGATTCTGTGTTGTATTTTTGTTTGTTTCTCAACTCAAAATCCATGATGATATCTGAGTATTCTTCTTTTTCAATATAAAGTTTTTTTGCGATGCTGTAAATAACAGAACTCTCTCTATTAAGAAATTCTTCGTCGGCGTAAGCAATACTTAGCAAGTCTCTGATAATATCTATCTTGCGTTCCTTTTTTTCTGAGTAGAGAAGACTATGTATTTTATAGCAAATATCACGGATGTCTTTCTTCTTTGTCATTATTTCACGAAGGAATAATTCAAGTGCTTTTTTTTGCTCTTCTTCAGACTTAAAATATTTTTTTTATTATATCATTTACTTCGTCTATCTCACACTGTACTATACCTTTATCTCCATGTTTGATAGCGATTATCAGTTCAAGAATGTAGTTGCTGAGAGTCTTTTCTTTGTATTCTTGGTTTTGCTCTTTCTCCTTTTTTTCTTTGTCTTCTTTGATTGCCTTATTTTCTTCGTCTTCTTTATCCATTTCCTTAATCTTCTTTTTCACCGTTACGAACAAGAGTAAGAAAGGAATGGTGATCGTTAGAAGTGAAAATCCTATATGTATGGGAAAACTTTTAAAAAAAGAACTGATTGTAAATAAGATTCCGTACACACTGCTGAACGCAACCATTGTACCAAGCAGCATGCTCAAAATTTCTAATATATATTTTATTTTTCTAATCATATTTGATAGAAGAACTTAATATATTATTGCGGATAAACTTAATTATATTTTTCTATTTGTTTTTTTTCTCATCAAACAGCAATGCTCCGCAGTGTCTGCAATAAATGGCGTCGTCTTCTTGGCCTTTGCTTCCGCAGTGTAGGCAGATTTTAGTCTTGCTGATCTTTCGCTTCTCGTTGGCAAGGGAAAGCGAGAATATTCCCGTCGGCACGGAAAGAATGGAATATCCGAGAAGCATGACTATTGTTGTCAGGAATCTTCCCAATGGGGTGACGGGGGTGATGTCTCCATAGCCGACAGTTGTCAGCGTCACCACAGCCCAGTAGATACTCTCCGGTATGCTGCTGAACGTAGCGTCTTCTCCACCTTCCACAAGATACATGATTGCTCCGATGGATGTGACAAGCAGCAACACGAACACAGCGAATATGATAGTCTTACGCATTCCTGCCTTTATGGCGTTAATCATCATCTCTCCCTCTTTGATAAAGGCGAACAGTTTGAATATTCGGAAGATACGTATCACTCTGAATATTCGTATCACCATAATGGCATGGGCTTGCGGAATGAAGAATGCGAGGTAGGTTGGCAAAATTGAAAGGATGTCAATTATTCCGAATAAACTCAATGCATATTGTTTCGGATGCTCCGAACAGTAGAGACGCAAGATATATTCAATAGTGAAGAATATAGTGAAAATCCATTCGAGGATGTGCATTCCACGACGGAAATTGTCGGGCATGTCCACCGTCTCCAAGATGGCGATTCCGACGCTCAAAAGAATGAACCAAATAAGTATGACGTCGAACAGGCGTCCAAGGTAGGTGTCTGTTCCGAAGATAATCTCATTTGCTTTTGCTTTGACAAATGGATTGTTTGAAATGTAATTCCAAACTCGTTTAATGTTGTCTTTCAGCGTCATTTTTGAAAATTTATGGTGCAAAATTAAGAAATTTTATTTGTTTTTGTCTTGTTATTACTATCTTTGCGAAAGATTAGGCTCATGGTAACGTGCATCCGAAAGCAGTATGATGCTTGTTCTTGATAATGGATGTGCCAAACCTTGAGCATTTTTGTTTTATTTTTTCGGAATTGTGCACATTAGGCTTGTAGGAATTTAGAGTAAGGCATTGACCTTACTCTAAATTTTTTTTATTATTTTTGCATTGATATAAACCTAATGATTCATGAATCCAGAAAAAATTAATTTCATCAAAGATTTCGAGGATGAAAATGTTCGAATTAATGAGTATGTTAAAATTCCGAACTCTACCATAAAAACACTTTTACATCTTGATGAACAAAGTGAGTTTCTTGAAATAGTAGAAGGCGATTCTAATTATATTAGAATTGAAAACATTAGCGGAATCGATTTGTCGTATCTTTATTTTGTATTCTCTAGAGTTGCATCTATGGGGATAAAATTTAATCCTCCAATATCAGACAACAATAGACTACAGATTTCTGTGTTCAAAAACGAAAACAATTATAATTTCTCAATATTTGATAGTTTGTCGAATATTACACATACACTAAACAACATGAGTTGCGAAAACATAATGAAAATTCAGTATAATTTTAGAGCATACAAAATTTATATGCTTTTATAAAATTCTTTTGGCATTTTTCATCATCTTTTCGATATTCGGATTTTTTGTTCCATACATAAATTCTAAAGTGCTTCTATCAAGACCATTAACTAATCTATGATTTTTCTTCAAAAGTTTTCGAAGTCTTTTATCATTGGATTTGACCTTTATATCCTCACCATTAATATAGTCATTATATCTATTAAATCCGGAATCTTTTGGAACAGAGATTAACGCATTTTTCCCTAGTTCTCTTTCTTTCGACAGCCTAATCTCGCCTGAGTCTTGTCCTAAATATTCTCTATACTTAGAATAATCGGCAGCTTTAGAAGACACTGAGTCAATTGCATCAATTCTTAATATTCTTTTCCCTCTATATTTCTTCTCACTTATAGTGTCAGATGCAGTAATATACTCTTCTGTCGAAGGTTGAACATATCTTTTCCCATTAATGAATTGTTTATCAATTCCAGTCCTTTCATTGAGAGACATGAAGGGTAATTCATTGTTGGTTCGGTGTTTAGAATATCTCCCCATACTTTCGAATTTCCTTCTTAAATTCTTTCTTACAGTATTTATGTCTGAACCAACATTAGGGTTTTTATGTCCAATGAAAGCAGAAGCATCTTTTGGCACTATTTTAGTATCTAAATATTCCAATTTTGGTGTATATCTATTTACTGTACTCATTCCCTGAGGGGCAATTCCTTGTTGTGGAGCAACAAATAGTTTTTCATTAATCTTATGATTCCATATCTTCTGTCTGTTTATTTTCATAATTATAGTTTTTATCAATAAAAACAGGTGCGTCATCATCGTATTGATAACTACATTTTGCCATCAATCGTATTATTTCATGATAGGTTTCTTTGTCTTTCGCAATGTAAGAAACGACATAACATGATTTATCATCCTGATACTCAACTTGATACTCAAAACCAGAGTGTTTTTCTTGTATCAAGACTAATGATTTTTTCAGCATTTTTTCAATTTTTTTATTATACATAATCACCAAATTCTTTTTTAAGAGATTCTATAAGTTCTTTTGATAGAATACTTGCATTATTAGCTTCTCCATTTGTTAATTTAAGACATTTATAATCAGCTTGTATTCTAATTTTTTTCAGAGAAAACATATTTTTGCTAAAATTTGCACCAATTTGCGGATTTGAAAAACACAAAGAAACCTCTTGGATAACAAATTCATGTGGTCCCAATTTATTTCTTTTGGCTTGTCTCTCTTGCTGATTATATGCTATGGGTATTGAGACTTTATCAGATAAGTAAATCATACAATATTGAAATACTGAATAATAATAGCAATGAACAGAAGCATTTGTATAACAATTAGATAACAAGCAGTCTCCTGCCACTTGATTTTCTTCTGCTTTGTCAATAATCTTTTTATGATTAGGATCTATCATGGCTAGACTTAATTCAACAATTCTTATTCAATACGAAATTAGTCTCCAAATCCACTAGTGACATAATTTTTATCTCCCTCTTTTGTTTTGACAGTTCCAAATAATTCGCCTCTTTGCGGAGAATACCAGAAAATACCAACACAGGTTTTTTCTGAATCATCCAAATTACTTGTCATCAACAACATCATAGCTTTAAAATCATCATCTGTAAACATATTCTATGTATTTTACGCAACACTTAAATTAATTAGTTTATCAAAAGCTTCATTACAATCTCTATAATTCAATCTAAAACAGAATTCATTAACGTATTTCTGTAGATGTTTTACGGAGATGTGATGATAAATTCCAAATACAGCACGTTTCAAAATTGACCAACATCCTTCGATACCATTGGTATGTTTTCCACTTCCTAAAGAGAATACCGTAGAGTGGTCTACTTTAACTCTTGCATACTTTCTAACATTCTTAGCAGCATCATCAAGAATATTGTAACCACTGAATTGGTCAGTCATTACCGTGATTCCTTCTTTACAAACAGAATCTAGGACCTTCATCAACTGCTCTCCCGTCAATTGCTTTCCACTTTCATCTGGCAAAGCAACTTCCGCATAGATTTTTCCTGTACTCCTCTCTTTTACTCCAACCACAGGAATTTTATCTGTTCCTCTACCTCTTTTGGAACTAGATGATGTATGGTGATTGTCTTTTCTTGGCTTACCTCCAACATACGTTTCATCTATCTCCACTAATGCGTCAAATGTATCCTTGTATGATTCTTTACCCATACAACTTCTTATCTGATGCAACATTCTCCATGCAGAACGATAAGAGCCTATACCAGTTTCTCTTTGCAATTGTAGAGCACTAATGCCCTTTTTTGACAAAACTACTAAATTTATAGCATAAAGCCAAACTCTTAGATCCAAATGAGTATTTTCAAAAATAGTTCCTACCAATGCGGAAAACTCACTCTTGCAATTGTTGCAATATAGTTTTCTCTTATCATAGTTTTGATGATAGATGCCTTTATGAACACAACCACAATTAGGACAGATATATCCACCTTTATATTTAGTTGCAACGATAAAATCTATTGCGTCTTCTTCTGTTGGAAATCTTTTTGTGAACTCTAGAAAATTCATCTAAATTTGCATTTTGTTAAACTTTCTGCAAAGTTAAGGAATATGATTGATTTTGCAAGCCTAAAGTGTACAATTCCGTATTTTTTTAGGTTAGAACAGGATGAAAAAACAAATTCCACCAGCAAAAGTTGCTATCCTTATTGACGGAGGCTTTTTCGTTAAAAGAGTTGTCCATGCTTGTTTTCATACGCTCGCCCTACGGGCTCGCGTTGGAGGGAGAGGTTAGGGCGTTCCGCCCTTAACAATCCTCATTTTAACAACAACTATATAATCTTTAAATTAATACGAGTGATTTTTGATTGTTTGTTGCTGCTTTAATGCGTTATATTCAAAAAATGTTTGCGATATTTAATATGAATGATTATTTTTGTGCCGTTTATGAAAAATTGTTTATCGTTCATACTTGTATCAATAGTGTCGGTGTTCATGTTGACATCGTGCGGTGGATTCGGAAAAGTCCAGCGCAGTACTGATGCTGAATATAAGTATAAGATGGCGAAAGAGTATTTTGCCAATGAAAAATGGTTGAACTGTGCTGTGATCGGTCAGTCGATTCTTCAATCGTTCCGTGGCACAGAGAAGGGTGAGGAGATTCTTTATATGGTATGTAAGAGCTACGTCAATAATGAGGATTATCCAGTTGCCCGAACATATATAAAGAGTTATATTAAAAGCTTCCCTCGTGGTAATCATATTGAGGAAGAGTGTTTCGACCTTGCTTACTGCTACTACAAGGAGAGCCCAAATGTGAAGCTTGATCAGGAACCAACTGAAGCCGCTATTGAAGCGTTGGAGGATTTTGTAGGCAAATATCCTACAACAGAGAAGGGTGGTCTTGCAAAGGAGATGTTGATCGAGATGAAGGAGAAATTGGCGGAGCAGCAGCTTAACAATGTGAAGCTATACTACGACTTGGGTGACTACCGCGGCAATAATTATCTGTCTGCCATCATCACCGCAAGAAACGCTAAAAAGAAGTTCCCTGACAGCAGATATTGCGAGGATTACTCTTTCTACATCTTGAAAAGCTACTATAGCCAGGCCGACGAGAGTGTGGAAAGCAAGCAATATGACAGATTTGTCGACGCGAAGGACGAGTGCTACTCATTCAGAAAGGAGTATCCGTCTTCAAAATATACTAAAGAGGTTGAGTCGATCCAGCATAAGATCGACAGATATTTTGAGCGTCATAAGAATTAATAATTAGAAAGTAAGATTAAAAATACAATAAAATGGATTTTAAGAAAGTCAACGCACCTACGACTACGGTTACAAGAGACATGAACAGCTTGAGTGAGCGTACTGGTAACATCTATGAGACTGTTAGCATCATTGGTAAGCGTGCCAACCAGGTCAGCATCGATATCAAGAATGAGCTTGATAAGAAGTTGAAGGAGTTTGAAATTGGCAACGACAATCTTGACGAGGTTTTCGAAAACCGTGAGCAGATTGAGATTTCTCGCTACTACGAGAGATTGCCAAAACCAGTGCTTATCGCTACTAAGGAGTATGAGGACGGTGAGATCTCATACAGAGTGGCTCAGAAGGTTCAGAAGAATAAGTAATTCGTATTTATGTGATATAAAAGGGAGTTCGGAGGAGTAATCTGCCGCACTCTCTTTTTTTCATTTTTTAGGGATTCGTTAAAATCCGGGAAGTCAACGTTAGCTTAACGTCAACGTTTATAACGATTAGATTTATGTCGACATTAGCAGGTAAACATATTTTGTTGGGCATCACTGGTGGCATCGCTGCTTACAAGTGTGCTCCGTTGGTACGCGAGTTCGTGAAGCGTGGTGCTGAGGTCAAGGTGGTGATGACTCAGTTGGCTAAACAGTTCATCACTCCGCTCACTATGGCTACTCTTTCCAAAAATCCTATCTTGGTTGATTTCTTCAACCCAGAAAACGGAGAATGGAACAGCCACGTTAGCCTTGGTATGTGGGCTGATGTCTACCTTATCGCTCCTGCTACAGCCAACACTATCGGCAAAATGGCTAACGGTGTGGCTGACAATCTGTTGCTGACTTCCTACTTGTCTGCTAAATGTCCGGTGTTCTTCGCTCCGGCAATGGATCTTGATATGTACAAGCATCCGGCAGTACAGAAGAATATTGCTACGTTGGTTTCGTATGGCAACCATGTGATCGAGCCCGGCACTGGGTTCTTGGCCTCTGGCTTGGAAGGCAAGGGTAGAATGGCTGAACCTGCGGATATCGTCGTCGCATTGGAGAATTTTTTTGAGTCAAAGTGTGATTTGGCTGGCAAACGTGTGATGATCACTGCCGGTCCAACTTACGAAAAGATCGATCCTGTGAGATTTATAGGCAACTACTCGTCTGGCAAAATGGGATTCGCATTGGCTGAGGAGTGTGCTGAACGTGGAGCAGAGGTAACTTTGATCGCTGGTCCGACGTCGCTAAAAATTTCTCATGAGAGAATCAACAGAATCAATGTCGAGTCGGCTCAACAGATGTATGACGCCGCTGTCGAGAATAGCGCGGCTGCTGACGTGCAGATTCTATGCGCCGCTGTAGCTGACTATCGTCCATCAGTCACTGCTGATAAGAAGATTAAGCGTGAGAAGACTGGTGAAATGACCATCACTCTCATTCCTAATCCTGATATCGCTGCTGCGTTGGGCAAGATTAAAAGAGAAAATCAAGTGAATGTGGGATTCGCTTTGGAGACGAATGATGAGGCTACTAACGCTAAAGATAAATGTGGCCGAAAGAATTTCGACTTCATCGTAATGAATTCACTAAAAGATAAAGGTGCTGGTTTCCAGGTTGATACAAATAAAATCACAATCTTTACTGCTGGTGGCGACGTGAAGGAATATCCGTTGAAGACTAAGAAGGAGGTTGCTGCTGATATTGTGGATGCTGTGGTGGAAGTCGCAAAAAAGAAAGGTTTATGAAAAAAGGTTTTTTGATACTTGTTTCGTTGGTGATGGGCTCGGTGCTTTCTTTTGCACAGGAGCTAAATTGCAGTATCACAATCAATACTGACAATATCTCTGGAACTAACAAGGATATGTATAAGGATTTGGAGTCGATTCTAAACGATTTCTTCAACACTCATAAATGGACTGACGCTGTGTTCCAGAAAGAGGAGAGAATCGATGTTACTTTTACTTTGAGTCTTGGTCAGGGTTCTGAGTCGCAAGGAGGAAAGCAGGTTGGAGAGTTGTTGATGTCGGCAAGTCGCCCCGTCTACAATACATCTTACACAACTCCTCTTTTCTATTACAGAGACAAGCATTTTACTTTTAATTATAATCCCGGTGATCGTATTGATTATCAGGATGGTGATTATGATCCAAACCAAAATCTTATGTCGGTTTTGGCTTTTTATGTGAATGTCATTCTTGGCCTTGAGTTTGACAGTTTCTCACCTCTTGGTGGAACTCCTTACTTTGAGAGAGCTGAGGCTATCTCTGCTGGAGCAAGAAGCTCTGATGATGAGGGTTGGAAGGCTTTGTCTAACGACGAAAACAGATACTCATTGATTTCTGCATATATGGATGCCAACTTGGCTAATATCCACAACGTCTACTATGAATACCACCGTCTTGGATTTGATGTTATGGCTGACGACGTGAATAAGGGTAAGGCTAAGATTATGGAGCAGATGACATATTTGCGTGAGATGCAACGTGCAAAACCGTTTGCTTTGCCTCTTCAAATTTTTGTCAGCACTAAATCTGATGAGTTGTTTAATTTGTATCATCTTGATGATCAAAAGGTTCGTGATGAAGTGTACAATGCACTTTCTTCTATCGCACCTAACACAAAGGATTTGGACAAATTGCAGAAAGGAAACTGATTATGCTTACTCGTTTAGAGATTGACAATTATACATTGATTGAAAGAAGTGAGATCGACTTCAACAACGGTTTCTCTGTTATCACAGGTGAGACTGGTGCCGGAAAGTCTATTTTGCTTGGAGCGTTGGGTATGCTGATGGGTGGCAAAGTGGAGTCGAAGTATTTCAAGGATGCTGAGAAGAAATGCGTCATTGAGGCTACTTTCGATATCACGGGCTATGGCTATCAGTCTTTCTTCGATGAGAATGAACTTGATTACGACGACGAGTGTGTGATCCGCAAGGAGATTGCTCCTTCAGGTAAGGCTCGTTCGTTTGTCAACGATACTCCTGTAAGCGTTTCCCAACTTAAGCAGATTGGCGAAATGCTTATTGATATTCACTCACAGCATCAGAATCTGTTGCTTAAAGATTCTGGTTTTCAACTTTCTGTGGTGGATTCGGTTGCCGACACAAAGAAGGAATTGGCTGACTATCAATCGGATTATAAGCAGTGGAATAGTGCGAAAAGAGAACTTGAGCACTTAAAGGAGCAGATGGAAAATGATGCTCGCGACGCGGATTATCTCAAGTCTCAGTTAGAAAAACTTCAGGCTGCTAACCTTTCCGACGGGGAGCAGGAGGAGTTGGAGACTGAGAATAGTCTTCTTCAAAATGCTGAGACTATCAAGTCGGCTTTGTCTTCCGTGGTGAATCTTGTGGAGGACGACGATAATGCTGTGAATGTTCGTTTGAAGCAGACGGTGAATCTTCTTTCATCGGTTTCATCGTATGCACCAGAGTTGGATTCTCTTGCTGAGCGCACAAATGCTGTGTTGGCAGAGATGAAAGATATTTCCGCTGTTGTGACGGAAGTTGCTGATAGAGTGGAATTTAACCAGGAACGAATCGATTTTGTTTCGTCGAGACTTGATACAATCTACTCTTTGCAGAAACGTCACAAGGTAAACTCAGTGGCTGAATTGAAAGAGATCCAAGCTGATTTGGAGAGACGTGTTAACAATTTCTCTTCGGCTGACGAGCAGATCGCGTCGCTTGAGGCCGACGTGGAGAAATATTTCAAAAAGATGGAGAAGAGCGCGACGTCGCTATCTGAAAAAAGACGTGGTTCTCTACAAAAGATCGAATCGACAGTTGAGTCTTCAATGTCGTTGATGGGAATGCCGCTTGCGAAACTTTCCGTCGACATGCAGAAGTCATCTCAATATACTTCAACAGGAGCTGATGAGGTAACTTTCTTATTCTCAGCTAATAAAGACAAGAGAATGCTTCCGATTGCAGAGATAGCGTCGGGTGGAGAGGTCTCACGAGTGATGCTAAGTTTGAAGTCGTTGCTTTCGGAAGTGAAGAAGATGCCAACGATAATCCTCGATGAGGTCGACACAGGAATCTCTGGTGAGGTGGCAGCTCGCATGGGAGAGGTAATGTCTACGATGGGAACAAGAATGCAAGTGATTGCGATCACACATCTTCCGCAGATTGCGTCGAAAGGCCAGGCTCATTACAAAGTCTACAAGGAGGAGGATGGCGACAAGGTGCTTTCTCATATCATGAAATTGAGTGCCGATGAGCGTGTTAACGAGATTGCTCAGATGTTGAGCGGAAAGAATCCGTCGGAGGCTGCGATTCAGAACGCCAAGGATTTGCTTGGGCAATCCTAAGATGTGTCTTCGACATAGATATTTCTAATGTCGCTGTTTTTATTGCTGCCGACGTTGGTTTGTTGGGCGGAAATTCCCGATAAGCCTAAACCAGAGCGTCTTGTCAACGATTTTGCCGGACTTCTTACTGCAGGTCAGAAGCAGGTGTTGGAGGATTCCCTCGTCGCATTTAGCAAAGCAACGTCTACTCAGATTTGTGTGGTGACAGTCAAGTCGCTCGACGGATATGATATAGCGGATTACGCTCAACAGTTGGGTGAAAAGTGGGGTGTCGGTGTCAAAGGTAAAAATAATGGTGCCATCCTGCTTGTCAAACCTAAGACTGAGCGAGAGAATGGACGTGCGTTTATTGCCACAGGTTATGGCCTTGAAGGTGCACTTCCCGATATTATCTGTTATCGTATCGTCAATAATGTGATGATTCCATATTTTAAGCAGAACAACTATGGAGGAGGAATCATGGCTGGTGCCTCATATATGATGAGGGCGACGCGAGGTGAGTTTACTGCAGATCCGGCTGAGGAAGAGTTTCCTGTCGAACTCATTATCTTTATTGTTGTCATGATCGTTATTATGATATTGGCAGCAAGAAACAGTAAAGATGGAGGTCGAGGAAATAACGACACTGACTACAGACCACGTTCACGTCGACGTGTCACATACGATGATCCATTCCCTGGAGGTTTCGGTGGCGGATTTGGAGGAGGCTTCGGAGGCGGTCGCAGCAGTGGAGGCGGTTTCGGAGGAGGCTTTGGTGGCTTCGGCGGAGGTAGCTTCGGTGGAGGCGGCGGAGGCGGCTCTTGGTAATTATATAAGTATTAGGATTTAGAATAAAATTTACAAAATGAAAAAAATATTAAAGATGGTTGCAGCTCTAGGATTGTTCCTATTTGCAACAGGTTGTGTTAACAACGAGAAGAATGATGGTGTTAAGAAAGAATGCGAAGCTGTTGATCTTGGTTTAACAAGTGGAACAAAGTGGGCTTCATGCAACGTCGGTGCAGACTCTCCTGAGAAGTATGGAGATTATTTTGCATGGGGTGAGACACAACCAAAGGATGTTTATTCAGATACAACTTACACATTCTATGTGATCGCGGATTCTGCTGTAATTGATTCTTCTGCAAAGAAGATGTGGAAAAGCATTGGTGCTGATATCGCTGGCACTCAGTATGATGCAGCAACAGTAATTATGGGTGATGCATGGAAAATGCCAACAGCTACACAGTGTAAAGAACTTCTTTCTGAGTGTGACTGGGTGTGGACAATGTTAGACAACAACGTCGGTGGATACAAGGTTACTGGTAGAAATGGTAACTCAATCTTCATTCCTGCTGCTGGTTTGAGAGCTGCTAACGATCTTGTCAACACAGATAAAATCGGTGGATTCTGGACTTCAACTATGTGTGATGATGAAGATACAGAAGGTGATTTCGCAATGGCTGTCTATTTCTACTCTGAGTCTCATACAGTAGAGAAGGGTGGACGTGGATATGGTCGCTCCGTTCGTGCAGTTGCAAAGTAAGACACTTATATCAAATAAGGCAATAGCCTCTGCTTGAATTGGCAGATGGCTATTTGTTTTTTATCCTGTTAATTTCTGCCTATGAATAACGAACAAAAAATAATTGATCTACAACGAAAAATTGAATTGCTGGAGAATGAAAAGCAAGGATTGATTTCACAATTGATAAAAATCAAAAATGTATTCCTTGGGTTCAAGAACCAGTATGATTCAGTGATGACGGAGATGGATACTCGATTGTCTGTCATGACACAATCTATCCAGACTCTTCGCAATGAACTCGCTGTTTTGAAAGCAGCGGAGAAGGAGTCTGTATATTCCCCTGAAAAAGAAGCGAAAAAAGCCGAGTCTGCAACTGAAGAATTTAATTTTTCTACTTATTCGCAAGAGGAGGCGAGTGCTCCTGTCGTTCCTGTAGTGAAGCAGGAACCTGTAGTGGAGGAACCAAAATTTGCTGCGGCTGAGGTTAAACAAGAGGTTGAGAAATCTGAAGTAGTTAAGGAAAATGTTGTAGTCGAGCCTATAGTTAAGGCAGAAGAAAAGACAACTGTTAAGTCCGACGCATCGCAGCACGTCGCTTCTGAAGATAAATCCGAAGCAACACAACACGTCGCTACAGAAAGCAAGTCCGACGCATCACAGCATGTTGCTACAGAAAGCAAGGCTGACGCATCACAGCATGTTGCTACAGAAAAGAAGACAACGCAACAAGCTGCAGCGTCGGCTAAACCAGTTGAACCAGCTGAGCCTTCAATATTCGATAAAGTTCGTGACAATTTCGATTGGGAGAAATTTATCGGTGAGAACCTAATTATGAAATTAGGAATTTTGATCATGTTGATTGGTGTCGCTATTGGTGGTAAATATGCGATTGACAATGATTTGCTAAGCCCAACAATGCGTATCATCATCGGTGTGATCTTTGGTGCTGCACTTCAAGGTGTGGCTATAAAAATCAAGAAAGACTATAAGACACTTAGCGCTGTAATCGCAAGTGGAGCGATGGCGACACTCTATTTCATGACGTTCTTCGCCTATAATCTCTACGATTTGATACCTATGCCGGTAGCATTCGTATTGATGACTCTGATTACCATCGCTACTGTTTGGCAGGCATGCACTTACGACCTGGAGGTGATTGCTGTCATTGGTTTGGTGGC
>DCIP01000215.1:4848-9318 GCA_002317115.1 Candidatus Scybalocola fimicaballi | reverse complement strand
GGGAACTCCACTGATTGTCTTAGTCAATAGTCTCTCTCATACCCTTTTGTTTAACATAAACAAAAATACAATTATTTATGATTTATAAGAACTTAGAAATAAACATTATCATAATTTAATGGCATTTCTGATATGGATTCCAAATGTCGGATGTTCTTTAATTTTTTATCCCTAATATTGCAAAAAATGGGGAGCACTATAATCATCGTCATCACCACTGAAAATCAAGGATGTCTTTTTGATGTTTGACCGGATGTTTTAACTTTGAAAATATCCTCATTAGAAGAAAAATACATTATTTTTGCAAGTGAGAAGTTTTCTCAATAGTTGACAGACAATAAGTTTACACATTATATTTTAATACTATGGCAATAACAATAGCGTCAGTACCAGTACTTAAAGGGGCTGCTTCAGAAAGATTTGAACAGCAAATGAAAAAAAGTGAGAGTCGCAGAGGTTCTGTAGATTTTAGCAAATCTATTGAGGCGGCAAGAAAAATATTGGCAAAGGCAAAATTAATTTAAGTTTCGAAACTTATCCTTTTGAAGAGTAAACCAGCTGTCGGAAAACCAAAAATCAGAGGTGTCGGGAATTTGATTTACGACACCTTTTGTCTCTAAATTCAGGTGTATAGGTAATTAATACTTGACAAAGTGTTATTTAGGCCACCTAGGTTCCCCCTGTCCTCTTCTATTTCAATTTATCATACAATCCCACACCTTTTACCGTCAACAAATACTTTTGCCTTGGATGACGTGGGGAATCTGGATATAGCATTCGTACCCATCCTTCAGTTATCGCTGGAGCAAGAGAATATTCAAGAAAATTCTTCCTGTCTTTTAATCCAACCGCAGATAAGATCTCCTTAACTGACATTTGGCCAACACCTATCGCTTTAACCAAGCGTTTAATCATTTCGTTATCAGAGAAAAATTGATTGCAATTGTCAACACTTGTGGGGGTACTTATGGGGGTACTTGTGGGGGTATCTAATCTTGGTTGTTCCTTATACTCCTCTGGTGGATCAAGGATAAGGTATCGATTCTTCAGCACCCATTTTTCTCCAAGCAACATATTACGGAAAAAACGTTCCAAATATTTAGGTTCGGGCATCACGCCATCCCTATTCTTATAGACATATCGTACAAGTGCATTTCTGAAATACCAAGAATTTTGAGCAAATATCTCGTTGTTGACGTTGAATCCTAACGAACGTAGGTAGAGAATCACAAATACTGCCGTCGTACGAGTATTTCCTTCTCCAAACGCGTGAATCTGCCACAACCCAGCAGTGAATTTACTGATGTGTTTGATTATCTCATCTGAAGAAAGGCCTCCATAGTTGAACTGTCGCTCTTGCTCAATGTCATATTCCAAAGCCAAACGAAGATCCTGAGCATACATATACATCACCGTGTCGCCATGCAAAATCCATTCCTTCTTTGTTATGTCATTATCACGGATTTTACCAGCAAACCTGAATACTCCATCGAAAATATTTCTATGAACCTGAGTATAGCCAAACACACTAAAAGCAAGGGTGTTTGTACTCAATAGTTTCGCAATATTTGCAGACACTCTATCTGCCTCTTCCACATCTGCATCGTCATCATCGTGAGCAGTCTTAGTGATGTAGTAGTTTTTGATCAGTTCACGAGCCTCGTCAATTGAGATTTCTCCCTCAATATTGCGTTTTGCTGTTTGCTGAAGATATTCCGACGTCGACAAACCATCCACAGCTTGAAGTCCAATTGCTGTACTCCAAGCGTAAGCCTTATCCTTTTGGTCAGGTTCTCCCTGACGGATGTACTGATCAAAATCAATGTAAAGTTGTTTGTACGCCATAATTCACAGTGATGAATGCACGATTCACTTTATTTCTCAAAGATAACAAATTATTTGCTTTTTTCAGAGGTTTGGTTCAAATATAAATTCTGGAGGAGGAGGTTACTTTTTGAAATATTACCCATTAAATCAGAAACCAGCCACCCCCACAAGTACCCCCACAAGTGCCCCTACAAGTACCCCCACAAGTAAAGTCAACAGCAATCTTAGCCGGAGAAATGATTATGAAGCAATACATTAATTTGCTCCAAACGTAAAATTATCATATATTTGCAATGTAGGATAAAGAAAAACTAAAAGTCGTTTACATTCAGTACTTTATGGCAAAGAAAGCACAAAATACACCTGTGGAGAAATCCATTGAAGACCGCATTTGGGAAAGTGCGAACAAACTTCGTGGCAAAGGTCATGACCTAGAGGCTGAGATTCGCAAACAGTTAAAATCAATCGGTTGGGAGATATAACGGTATGACTGATACTAAAGTTTCTATCCGCTTTTTCGAAGACAGAGAAGTACGTGCCATTTGGGATGACGAAAATTCCAAATGGTGGTTTTCTGTGCTCGATGTCGTGGGAGTCTTAAACCAACAAGACGACTATGAAAAAAGCAGAAACTACTGGAAGTATTTGAAAACCAAACTAAAGAAAGAAAATAACGAGTTGGTTAGTGCCACTAACCAACTGAAATTACAGTCGGCCGATGGCAAGAAATACAAAACCGACGTGCTCGACAGCGATGGTGTTATCCGTTTGGCTAAAAATTTTCCCAACAACCGTGCCACCAAGTTTCTCGACTGGTTTACATATAGCGACACCAGCGTCGACGGGCAAAGCAAGAAGAAAGCATATACCTTGTTTGAGAGTGGTTTGATAGAAACAATTGGTGTTGGCACCATAACTGGTTTGCAGCAAATACACGCATATCTATTTGGTGGCTTATATGATTTTGCTGGTAAAATCAGAACAGTGAATATAGCAAAAGGCGGATTTCAATTTGCGATGGCTCATTTTCTGCCTCAAACATTATCACAGATTGAGCAAATGCCAGAAGACACATTTGATGCCATTGTCGACAAATATGTAGAGATGAACATTGCCCATCCTTTTCGTGAAGGCAATGGACGCACCACACGTATTTGGTTGGATTTGATGTTGAAAAAAAATCTGCAGAAGTGTGTAGATTGGAGCCAAATAGATAAAAAGCAATATTTAGATGCCATGACACACAGTGTTGCAAACGCCACAATTATAAAATCACTGTTGCAGTCTGCCCTAACCGACCGCATCGCCGACCGTGAAATGTTTATGAAGGGCATCGACTATTCCTACTATTACGAGGAGCAGGACGAAACTATTATTGAGGAGGAATAGGCATGAGTGAGTGGAAAGAATTTCTAACAATTATAGCGCCATTAGTGCTATCTATCGTTTCAATCGGAATAGCGATTTGGTCGTCTCATTCTACATCAAAAGATGCGAATAGACAGATTGAAAAACTATCAACTTTGATTGATAGGTCAAACGAGCAAATAAACGGAGCAAATTGTCAGATTGAGAAACTAAAGCAATTGATTGAAAAGCAATCTGAAGAAATCGAAGAAATTAAGAATCTATCTTCTCTATTAGTAAAATCTGACATTGAGAATCTGAATATTGAGATACTACGCTTGAATACCAAACAGAAAGGTGTGGATATTGAAATTAAAATGTGGGAAGATTATTGTACGAAATATAGACTTGCTTATGACCATCCAACCACAAGAGATTATGAACACATCAAACTTCTAAAAGAGAAAAAAGAATTACTTGACCAACAAATAAAAACTTTAGAAGAGAGAAAGGATAAGTTGGAGAAAGGAGGTTTGGTATGAACGATAATCAAATTGTCAAATTGAATTCTTTCATAAAGGATATTGCTGCAGGTCCATTTGGTTCAAATCTAAAAGTTGAATGTTTCGTTCAATCTGGATTCCCTATTATAGATGGAGCAAATCTGAAAGGTGTAAATGTAACTAAGTTTGTTACGTGCAGGGAGAGAGTTTCAGCAAGATGCTTGAAGATACGCTATCACGTTATCTAAAAGGCTTAATCAACAACGAGGAAGTAATCAAAGAGTTGTTGAAGATGGCACAAGAAATACCTCAGGCACAAAAGGCAGGAGAAGAACTAGGATTGACTCCAGATGAGAAAGCATTCTACGATGCCCTTACAAGACCACAGGCAGTCAAGGATTTCTACGAAAACACAGAATTGGTAGCGATGACAAAGGAGCTGACAGAAATGCTCCGCAACAACAACACTATCGACTGGTATCGCAGAGAATCAGAGAGAGCGAACATGCGTCGTCTTGTGAAGCGACTATTGAAGAAATACAAATACCCACCTGAAGTGACTGAGGATGCCATGAACGATGTGCTGAGACAGTGTGAGCAGTGGGTGGATAATAATAACTAAGATCAAGTTCCTACCCCCTCACCCCACTATCTTCCACTCGTCGACGGTTCTTTTCTCGGAGGAGATATTTATTCCACACTTCACCACTCGTCTGCCGTTTGCCTGGTCGGCGTATGGCCGTCATCAACATCATCAACTACCTCCATTTGCAAGAATAGGAACAAATGTTTC
>DCIP01000215.1:0-4762 GCA_002317115.1 Candidatus Scybalocola fimicaballi | reverse complement strand
AAAACGATGACTCAACTAAGTGTAAATATCAATAAAGTTGCTACTATCCGCAACGCTCGCGGTGGAAATATGCCTAACGTAGTAAAGTTCGCTCTTGATTGCGAACGCTTTGGTGCTCAGGGAATTACTGTTCACCCCCGTCCAGATGAGCGTCATGTCCGTTATGCCGACGTCACTGATCTACGTCCGCTTCTCACTCAGGAGTTTAATATCGAGGGCAATCCAGTGCCTAAGTTTATCGAATTGGTCAACAAAGTTAAGCCAGCTCAGGTGACTCTTGTGCCAGACGCGGAGGATGCCATCACAAGCAACGCTGGTTGGGACACAATCAAGCATGAGGATTTTCTTCGTAAGGTTGTGGCTGACTTCAAGAGTCATGGCATCCGCGTCTCCCTATTCGTGGATCCTATTCCAGAGATGATCCGTAAGGCTGCTGAGATTGGAGCAGACCGCGTCGAACTTTATACTGAGGCATACGCCACTAATTATCCAGCCGGTCCGGAGAAGGCAATCAAACCATACGTGGAGGCGGCAAAGGTGGCTCGTGAGTGTGGACTTGGACTTAATGCCGGCCACGATTTGAGCCTTGAGAACCTTGCCTATTTCCATCAGCAGATTCCTTGGTGCGACGAGGTGTCGATCGGCCACGCTCTTATCAGCGACGCCCTTTATCTCGGCATCGAAGAGACTATCCACCAATATCTTGCTTGCTTAAAAGACTAAACTGAAATTCACATGAAACCCGAACTGATTGTCATGCTCACCCACAACGACCTCACTGTGGAGAATGCATACCAAGTATTTGAGGAGTGTCAGAATTCCAAAGCTCTCTACTTTGGATTCAAGGAGCAGCCTCTGCCTATTGAGGAGATGCAGCGTATATATGCCAAGATGAAAGCATGTGGCAAACGCACTGTATTAGAGGTTGTGGAATACACAGAAGCGGAAGGATTGGAAGGAGCAAAGATGGCTGCGACGTGTGGTTGCGACGTCTTGATGGGAACATGCTACAGCGAATCCATCCATGAGTTTTGCAAGCAGCACAACATAGACTATATGCCCTTCGTCGGCAATATCGTCGGCAGACCGTCCATTCTTCAAGGAAGCATAGAATCAATGGTGAATGAAGCTATTGCGTTGAAGGAGAAAGGTGTATTTGGCATCGACCTATTAGGTTATCGTTACGACGCGGACGCAGAGCAGCTCATTTCTGACGTCGTGTCGAAAACAGGATTGCCAATCTGTGTGGCAGGAAGCATCGACAGCTACGAGCGACTACAGTTTATCAAAGATGTTCAGCCATGGGCATTTACCATCGGCAGCGCATTCTTTGAAAATAAATTCGGGGATTCCATTGCAGAGCAGATTGACAAAGTCTGCGATTTTATAAATAGCAAATAAACTCGAAGCGTTGGTTTGCTCTCAAAATGAGAGCAAACCAAATTCTTCCACCGCTCATTTTCTTTCCAAATGTGCAATGGCGAAAATTCGAACACTGATGGCGAAAAATTGAAAAATCATTGAGAAATTAAGACAAATAGGACAAACAAGCTTGAATTCAAGAGGAAACATCATAAAAATGACGTTTATTCCCAAAAAACATTGGGAAAAGCTTTTTTTGTAAAATCTAAAGAGTAAGTTTGCGACGTCGCTATAAAGGAAATTTGAATAGTCCAAAGGAAATATAGGACATAATCAAAAACTAAGCGAAAAATTGAACAAAACGCATACTGACATCAACACAAATAATGAAAGAAGCAAAAAAAGCAATTATAATCGGAGGTGGATTAAGTGGACTTACAGCCGGCATCTATCTTAAAAAATACGGTTTCGACGTCGAGATTTTAGAGAAAAACGCCTATATGGGTGGTCTTTGCACTGGATGGGTGCGTAAAGGCTCGTATATCGACGGTTGTATCCATTGGCTTACAGAGTCGAACCATGGCGAACTGCACGAGGTGATGCGTGAGATCGGGGCTTTGGGCGACGACGTGAAGGTCACTCATCTTGAAGCTTATAGTCAGGCTGTCGTGAATGGTAAAGAGGTGAATTTCTACCTTGATCCCGACCGATTTGAAAAGGAGTTGATGTCGTTTGCCACAAAGAATGATGTGCCAAAGGTGAAGATGCTAATCAAGTTTGTACGCAAATTCAAACTTAATCTTATCACTGCCGGCAATCCTTACCATCTATGGACTCTTTGGGAAAAGATTAAGTTTATCAGCCGAATCGTCCGTCTGCTCTCCGTCTTCAAGGGCGGCACTAAACTTACCATTGAGGATTTTGCCAACTCGTTGGAGAGCGAGGAACTACGTTTCGCATTCAGAAACACCTTCGTGCCAAACCACTATTCGCTATTCTCGTTTGCCAACACAATGGGTGGAATCTGCGATTTCAACTCCGGCATTCCAGAAGGAGGATCCAAAGCCTTTGCTCAACGAGTGGTTGACAAATTCACAAGTTTGGGCGGAAAGATTCGCACAAGCTGCCCGGTGGAAAAGATCGTGATTGATGGAGATAAGGCGACGGGTGTAGCGTTGAAAAATGGGGAGATTATCTCTGCCGACTACGTTATTCCAGCATGCGACGTCCACTATACGCAAGAAGTTCTTTTAGAGAAGAAGTTCACAATCACACAGATAGCAGAGGCAGAGAAGGAGAAAACGGATTATCCGTCGTTCAGTCTATTTATGGTTTCATTCCGCACGAAGAAAGATGTATCGCGTCTTAATCCGAACAGATATATCAAGTGCGACGAGTATGAGGTGTTGGGAGAAAAGTGTAACTGCATCTACATGAAGCATTTCGGCTACGACAAAACATTGTCGACTGACGGCCAGACTGTGGTACAGGCATATATGGAGAGTTCGGAAGCAATGTTCGACAAACTCAACGCTATGACTCACGACGAATACAAAGCCTTCAAAGCAGATTTCACAGCCAAGATAACTGAGATTGTAGAGAAAACAGTTGGCGACGAGTATGGTGAGTTGGAATATCTCGACGTCTGCACACCGATCACATTCAACAAGTGGACCAACGCCTACAAAGGAACATTCATGACACACATGTTGTCGAAGAACAGCAAACAGATCATCTTGCGTAACGACATTCTTCCACTTCGCAACGTCGCCATGGCAGGACATTGGATGATGATGCCGGGCGGAGTGCCAGTAGCGATTATGCAAGGCAAGTTTGCGGCTATGAGCATTCGTTATATGAATCAGAATCCAAATAAGTTCGACATGAATAAAGCCATCCAACGCTTACATCAACCGTTGAAACGAGAGTCTGGTCATTCGATGTTTAAGAGAGAATCGTAAGAACGATGACGATGACGTTAACGTTAACGTCATCGTTTAATTTTTTTGTATATTTGCGACATTTTCAAACTTTATCTTTGTTTATTATTCGCAATTCAATATTAAAACAATGAATACAGACACAACGTGTGAAATCACAAGTAAATGGCTGAAAGAGAATACAAATATCAGCGGATGGCTGGCATTCCTGTTGTTCTCAATTACATTGGGAGCATTAGCCAGCGGCATATACCCGATAGTCACATATAATCCAGAAGACTACGACAACCTTGTTATTCTGGGAGCCATAGATGTTTTTAATGGATTAGCGATGCTTGGTGCTGGACTTTACACTCTTTATGCGTTCATTCAGAGAAAACCGAATGCGGTGTTTTGGTTGCGCACCTATATAATTATGGTGTTTGTAATCAATCTTTTTACATTAGAATTGGGTGCTGCTGAAGAGGGCTCAATTTTTAATAGCGAGAGACGAATGATTCGCAGTCTTTTGTGGGCTGTATGCTGGTTTGTGTATTCGTTTACTTCAAAACAGGTACAAAGTGTCATTCCTAAACCATTCAGAAGAATCTATAAATACGACTGGTGTGCTTTGGGTGTAATTGTTTTGATACAAATGATGTTATTAATTATAGGCATATCACAAATATATTTGAAGGAGAGTTCAAAATTGGAGACAGCTGAAATGGTAATTGCTGAAAATGAGCGTACTGATGGACTCATGATTTTCACTGTCCCTGACGGATTCACGTGTGATTCCAGGCATGTGGAATCATCAGGTGAAGATGTCACACTCTTTGATATAGAAGGCGACGGTGCAAGTGGAACAATGTGTTCTGCTTATGATACAGATACAACAAGTGCAAATTTTGATATTTATTGGAATGCCTGGACGGAAGATTCTTTCAAGGAGAATCCTATGAGCGACATTGATCACGGAATCAAAACCATTAATGGCAACATTTGTAAATATAGAATCACAAAGTGTCTGGTTAACGATGTCGAAGTCTACTGGTTTTTCCATCTCTTATTTGATGAGATTAATGGAACAGTTTGCTTGCTATCTATGTATGACACACGCGATAATCCTGAGTATCTAGACGATTTGTTGAAATCGATTAAGTTTGAGTGGTGATCAAAATAAAAGGAGATTATATAGCAGTTGTCCAAAATGAGGATTGCAAAGGGCCCATGTCTGATTTTGGGCGCTTGCTCCTCCTCCAACGCGAGCCCGGAGGGCGAGCGTATAAAGGAAAAGCGTGTGTTGGACAACTCGTATATAATTGCCTTTTTTTTCGTTGATTTTTAAATACGAAAAGAGGGCATATCAATTTTGATACACCCTCGTTTAATTTTTTTGTATATTTGCGACGTTTTGGAAAATCAAAAGGATTTTTTTATCACAAATGAATAAGAAATTTTAAGAAATTGTTTAAATTTAG
>DCIP01000068.1:2732-3297 GCA_002317115.1 Candidatus Scybalocola fimicaballi | reverse complement strand
TTCCTCAGCCGGGAGGTGATAAGATCGGTCGACGTCGCTTGGACACTCATTTCAACGGTCTAATCGAGCTTGGTGCTGAGTTCAACTACGATGCGGAGGGTAGTCTTTACCGCGTCGGCACAAAGAATGGCTTGAACGGCAAATATATGCTTCTTGACGAGGCATCCGTAACAGGTACAGCCAATATCATCATGGCAGCAGTTCTTGCCAAGGGCACTACCACTATTTATAATGCGGCTTGTGAGCCATACGTCCAGCAGCTTTGCAAAATGTTGGTCAACATGGGAGCTAAGATCTCAGGTATCGGTTCTAACTTGTTGACTATCGAAGGTGTAGCTAAATTGGATGGATGCAAGCACCGTCTACTTCCAGATATGATCGAGGTAGGATCATTTATCGGTATGGCGGCTATGACAAAGTCGGAGATCACAATCAAGAATGTCAACATGCCAGATTTGGGAATCATCCCTAACGCATTCAAGAAGATCGGCGTCGACATGGAGATTGTAGGCGATGATATCGTTGTGCATGGCTCAACACCAATGGTGATCGACAAATTCATCGA
>DCIP01000068.1:2332-2643 GCA_002317115.1 Candidatus Scybalocola fimicaballi | reverse complement strand
GTTATGGCAGAGGGAAGCGTCTTGATTCATCAGAAGATGTTTGAGAGCCGTTTGTTCTTCGTGGATAAATTGATCGACATGGGAGCACAGATAATCTTGTGTGATCCACACCGTGCTACAGTCATCGGTCTTGGCAAGGGTGGCAAACTACGTGGTGCTAAGATGTCGTCACCTGATATCCGTGCCGGAATTGCCTTGTTGATCGCAGCGTTGAGTGCGGAAGGCACAAGCACAATTTCCAATATCGACCAGATCGACCGTGGTTATGAGCAGATCGACGAGAGATTGAAAGCTCTTGGAGCAAGAATCTC
>DCIP01000068.1:1497-2259 GCA_002317115.1 Candidatus Scybalocola fimicaballi | reverse complement strand
CATGAGAAATTGGACAACAATCAAAGAATATAAAGAGATCTTATTTGATTTCTACAACGGAATTGCCCGTATCACAATCAACAGAGAGCGTTACCGTAACGCTTTCACACCGCTCACTACAGCTGAGATGTCGGACGCTTTGGCAATCTGCCGTGAGCATTCAGATATCAACGTAGTCGTTTTGACTGGTGCTGGCGACACTGCATTCTGCGCAGGTGGTGATATGCACTGCAAAGGTAGAGGTGGTTATATCGACGAAGGTGGAGTGCCACGTTTGTCTGTGCTTGACGTACAGAAGCAGATTCGTAACCTTCCTAAACCAGTCATCGCAGCGGTAAACGGTTTTGCCATCGGTGGTGGCCACGTGCTTCACGTTGTCTGCGACCTTACTATCGCCTCAGAGAATGCAAAATTCGGCCAGACAGGTCCAAGAGTCGGCAGTTTCGACGCCGGATTTGGTTCATCATATATGGCATCTGTAATCGGTCAAAAACGTACACGTGAAATCTGGTTCCTTTGCCAGCAATACACAGCCCAACAGGCTTTGGAATGGGGATTGGTGAACAGAGTAGTTAAGTTGGAAGAGTTGGAGGATGCTTACGTTGAGTGGGCAGAGAAAATGATGGAGCTATCTCCACTTGCTTTGCGTATGATCAAGCGTGGATTGAATGCCGAACTTGACGGTCAGGTCGGAATCCAGGAGTTTGCCGGCGACATGACAATGCTTTACTACAATCTTGACGAGGCTCACGAAGGTTCAAA
>DCIP01000068.1:0-1419 GCA_002317115.1 Candidatus Scybalocola fimicaballi | reverse complement strand
TATGGTAGGTTTGAATAAATTCAAATACAACTACAGACTATTGTTCCTCAACCGTTATCATGGTTGAGGAACAAACGAACCGTGATAACGGTTCATTTATAAACAGCCTATGGTTAAGGACAAACAACGTTTGTCCTACCATAGGATAAAAGAGAAAATAGAATTATTAATTTAACAATACAAAAAAATGGGTTCATTAACATCGTTGTATTACCACATTGTATTTTCCACAAAACACAGAGATACAATATTAGTAGGTCCGATAAAACCAGTAGTATTCAAAGTGTTTAGGAATGTAGCTGAAAAATACAATGCAACAATCATAGCCGCAAATGGAGTAGATGACCATGTTCATATTTTATTAAAAATGGATACAAGTCAATTTGTGGTTGACATAATAAAAGAGATGAAACGTTTATCATCTCTAATTGTTAATAAAACATTTGAAACAAAATTTTATTGGCAACGTCATTATGGTATATTCTCGGTTTCATACAGTATGGTATCAACGGTCAAAGCTTATGTTTGTAATCAGCAAGAACATCATAAAAAATTTGATTTCTTATCTGAATTAAAGCAATATGCATTGTTGACAAATGAATTAATAGACAATGATTTATATGAATAAAAAAATCTCCATAACTCCTTATAAATTAATTTTCAACGAGCGCGTCTTCACATCACGTGGCTCACTCGACGACCATACAGTCTATTACGTCACAATTACTGACGATAATGGAAATTCCGGTACTGGTGAGTGTGCTCCGTTGTACGGATTAAGTCCAGAATACGGAGATGGCTTATATGATATTCTAAAGGCCAAAGCCTCAGAATATGAGCGACATGGAGATTTAAGCAAAATTGATTTCAGTAATCTTTCATCTGCCAGATTCGCTTTTGAATGCGCTGAAATGCAGATGAAAAAGGGTAGTGAGAAGATGTTCGACACTCCTTTCTGCAAAGGTGAGGAGGGCATTACCATCAACGGACTCGTTTGGATGGGTGAGATTGATGTGATGCTTCGTCGAGCAAGGGAGAAATATGATCTTGGCTTCCGTTGTTTGAAATTCAAGATTGGAAGCAAAGATTTCAATAAAGAGATGGAGTTGCTTAAGGCTATGCGTGGTGAATTTGGTAATTCTATCACGATGCGTGTCGACGCGAATTGTGCCTATACTCCTGATTTCTACTTAAATGAAGTGGAACCAATTCTTCATTCTCTTGATATTCATTCGATTGAACAGCCATGTAAAGTTGCCGACGTGGATGGCTTGACTCGTTGTTGTGAGAAGAGTCGTGTCGACGTTGCACTTGACGAATCGCTGATTGGAACAAAAAGTTTGGATGAAATGTCGGTTTTGCTTGACACTATCAAGCCACAATACATTATTCTCAAACCAACGTTGTGCGGAGGATTGA
>DCIP01000101.1:7994-10647 GCA_002317115.1 Candidatus Scybalocola fimicaballi | reverse complement strand
TTGCCAGAACAAGATATGCATACGATTCTTGGATACACAAAAGACCAGTATGAGTGGTGTTGCCAGAATGAAGCCCAGATGTGGCATTATATGGCAGAGTATAAGCATCTTTTCTCTACGGATCGTTTGACAGTAGGCAAGTATTGCGATCCTGCACCGTCGACAGCATTCTTCCCACAGGATTCTCCAGGACGAAGCGGATTGTTCGTAGGATACAAGATTGTAGAGTCCTATTTGGAGGCAAATAAAGATATTACTCTCCAGCAGTTAATGAAGATCAACGACGCTTCAGAAATTTTGGAGATGTCGGGATACAATCCAAGATAATTAGAATAAAACGTATAAAGACTACAACTTCGTTTTTTTACGCATGTTGTAGTCTTTTTTTATTTCCATTTATTTCTTATTATGCGTTACTCATTATTACATAATTTGTTGGTTTTGTCATTTTTGTCTTCATTCATGACTTGTTGCTACTTAGATCCCAAGAGAGAATCAGACACATCAGAAGAAGGTCTAAAAGGAAGAGTCAAAAGCGTAAGTGTTTATTTGGATGAAGAATGTACGATTTTTGATAATGTGACAGAATATGATCGTTATGGATATAAGATAAGAACATGTGATATATGTACATGTTGGAATTATTATAAATACGACAGACACGGCTACCTTAAGGAATATACTTCAGGACATCTTTCTGAATGGAAGTTGGTTTATGATAACAAATATGATAGTGAGGGACGAATTATGCAAATTGTAGGCTATGAAGAATCAGGAGAAAACAGACAACTAAAAGATTCAACAAGATACACTTACAATGAGAAAGAATTGCTTTCTACAATTAGTAAAAAATGGATAGACGAAGACTCTACTACAGCTTTTGAGAGTTATATGTACGATGATAAAAATCGAATACAAGAAACCAGATTGTCATTTATTGATAATGATGGAGAAAATATTTATGTAAAGAAATACGATACCTTAGGAAACATTCTAATCTGTCTGGACAATTCAAGTGATACATTACAAAATAAAATAGTCAGATCGGTTTGTTATTACGACTCATTAGGATACTTATACGAAACAATGCATTTTAATGTCAAGGATAGTGTCGTAGGCAAAGACGTATATAAAAATGATGATCATGGAAATTGGATTGAAAAAATCCATTATGACATGATTAATGATACTCTGAATAAGGAACAAAGAGTGATAGAATATTACTAATAGAATTTTTGTCACATAGAATCATAACAAGTGTGCCATTTTGACGTATTTTCAATTTGGCACACTTTTTGATTTTTATAGGATGTATTATAATATTTAAGTGTATGAGAAAATTTGATGATATGAACGAAGAAAACGGAGAATTCATTCCAGTGATTGCAGACGGGGGTGTTCCTGACGAATATAAATTAGATAAAACAGAAGGTCTCTTGACATTGGCATTGCGTAACGTGGTGTTGATGCCAGGTGTTGTTTTGCCAGTTCAGCTTGGCAGAGCAAGATCTAAATATGCAGCTAAACGTACTAAATCATTAAATCTGCCGTTGGTGGTTGTCACTCAAAGGGATGCCCGCGAGGATGAACCGACTAAGAAGGATCTATATGATGTTGGAGTAGTGGGTAATGTGGTGAAAATATTAGATATGCCAAACGGTCAAAGCACAGCTATCATTCAGGGTATGCGTCGTGTGATGATTAAAGACCTACGTGTACAATCTAATTATTTGGAGTCAGATGTGGTGCTTCTTGAGGAGATGCAGCCTGAAGATGAGGAGAAACGTGAATTCGACGCTATTCTTGATTCAGTGAAGGAGAGATCTGAGCAGATATTGAAAGCAAACTCTGGCGCTGTTCCAATGGAGGCTATGTTCGCACTACGCAATATAGAGAGTAGTTCGTCATTTATAAACTATGTTGTAGCAAACTTCCCATTCTCTGTGGTAGATAAGCAGAATATGTTGGAGTGCGGTTCATTGAAGGAACGTGCGCTAATGCTTCTATCGCTTCTAAATAAGGAGATGCAGCTTGCGTCGCTAAAACAGAATATCAGAGAGCGTACAAACCAGCAGATTGATCGCCAGCAGCGCAACTATTTCCTTCAGCAGCAGATGAAGACTATCAAGGATGAACTTGATGAGAATGGCGACGACGAGGATTACTCACGTCTACTTGGCGAATCTGAGAATAAGAAATGGAGCAAGAAGGTTAAGGAAGTGTTTATGAAGGAGTTGAATAAACTTAACCGTCTTCCTCAACAGTCTCTTGACTATTCAACTCAGGTGACATACCTTGAGAATATGCTTGCTTTGCCTTGGGATGTCAAGACTAAAGAGTCGCTTTCATTGAAGAAGGCTCAGGAGGTTCTCGACCGTGATCACTATGGCATGGAGGATATCAAAGACCGTATTCTTGAGCACCTTGCTGTGATGAAGCTACGTGGCAATATGAAGTCGAATATCCTTTGCTTGTATGGCCCTCCAGGAGTAGGTAAGACATCTTTGGGTAAGTCGATTGCAGAGGCTCTTGGCAGAAACTATGTTCGTGTGGCTCTTGGTGGTATTCACGATGAAAGTGAGATTCGTGGTCATCGCCGTACATACGTTGGTTCTATGCCTGGTCGTATTCTAAAGGCAATGAAGGATGCTGG
>DCIP01000101.1:0-7833 GCA_002317115.1 Candidatus Scybalocola fimicaballi | reverse complement strand
TTGTCTAACGTGATGTTTATCGCTACAGCGAATGATATCAGCAATATCAGCCAACCGTTGAAAGATCGTATGGAGTTTATCAATATCGGTGGTTATTCACAGGAGGAAAAACTACAGATTGCAAAGCGTCATATTGTGCCAAAGGTGGCAGCCGAACTTGGTGTTTCGCTTGAGGAGGTAACATTCACTGACGACGCTTTGAATAAGATTATTTCTGGCTACACAATGGAAAGTGGTGTGCGTGGATTGGAGAAGCAGATTCGCAAGATCTATCGTAAACTTGCCAAGAAGATTGTGATGAAGGAGGAGATGAAGCAGAATATCGACGTGGATGATATCCAGGAATACCTTGGAAAGAAGGAGATTCCTCACGAACTATACGAAGGCAACGAAAATATCGGAGTCGTAACAGGTTTGTCTGTGACAAGTTACGGTGGAGAAATCTTGTTTATTGAGACTTCATTATCGAAAAGCAAGAATCCAACATTGACAGTCACAGGTCAGATCAAGGATGTTATGAAGGAGTCGGCAATGCTTGCGATGCAGTATGTGAAATGTTCTGCTGACACACTTGGAATCGATCCTACTGTATTCGACGACACAGCAGTTCATATTCATGTGCCAGACGGTTCAACACCAAAGGATGGTCCGTCAGCAGGTATCACAATGGCTACAGCTCTTGCATCGGCATTCACAGGCAGAAAAGTCAAAGCAAACTTGGCAATGTCTGGTGAGATCACGTTGAGAGGCAAGGTTACAGCAGTTGGAGGCATCCGTGAGAAGACATTGGCTGCTAAACGTGCTGGAATTAAGGAGATTATCTTATGCAAAGATAATCAGAAAGATGTGGAGGAGATCAAACCTGATTATCTTGAGGGTGTTACCTTCCACTACGTCGACAATGTTCAGGATGTATTCAATTTGGCATTAGTGTAAATGCAATGAAATGATATGAAAAAGATAGAGACGTAGCGTAAAAACTACGCCTCTATTTTTTATTTAATCGAATAATATAATGCGAACTTTGATCTGCAGGATATAGTCGACAGAGCATCTTTAGATTTTATCTAATTAATTATGAATCACTATCTATCTTTTGTATATTTGTAGGTAGGAATATAATCTAGTTAAATAAAAAACGTATATGACAACATTAAAGAAAATTAGAATATTGATTGTGTTCTATATGGTTGCATTGGTTGTAGCTGGTGTGACTGCTTTTCCTGTTGAATTAGAATTAAATATTCTGTGTTCTTTATTTTCAATAACCCCAGATACTATTTCTCAGATGAATGATACAATGCAACCATTGTTTGCTTGGTTGTACAATGTGAAGGAAGGTATTACAGAAACAAATGCTAAATATCCATATTTGGTTTATGGATTCGACTGGTTGGCATACGCACATCTGATGATTGCCGCTTTGTTTGTAGGACCGTATAAAGATCCAATTAAGAATAAATGGGTTATTTATTGGGCAATGTTCTGTTGTGTTTCAATATTCCCATTGGCATTTATTTGTGGGCCAATCCGTTCAATTCCGTTTTTTTGGACTTTAGTTGATTGCTCATTCGGATTGTTCGGAATCTTGCCGTTGTTATTGTGCACTAAGTTGATTAAACAATATGAAAAAGAAGTTGCCGCTGATGAAAAATGAATTGAATCACATTATAGATATTCTTTTTCTTGTCTCATTAGTTTCAGCCATTGTTTTGTCATATCTTTCAATTGGTTGCGACTATTTGAGATGGAATCTGAATCTGATATGTTGGGGTGTAGTTGTCCTGACTTCAATCATCATATTCGTTTTTAATATCCGTAAGTGGAAGAAACATTTGATAGTTCTATTATCTTTTATCTCGATTACATCGATAATGGTTCTATATTTAATGTATATGTATCATCCAAGAGTTGCAGAAAATTCTCGTTATGTGGTGCGCGACATTCCTGCACTTGTCGATCCAGGCCATTTTTGCCTTTACGAGAAAGACGGAATATGGGAGAATCTTCATTCTACTCTGTGTTCAGACGAATTAGTCTATAAATTAAATGATTTTCAAGTTTACGAAGATTGGGGTGTGGCCTCTGTCTTTCTTGAACTAAACGATACTTGGAAAAAAGAGTTTAATGCAAGTGGTGATTCTTGTTTCAAAAAACGTGTTTGCATTATTGATAGTGAGAAATCCAAAGTGTTCAAGCATCAAATAGATAGTCTTAAACAAGCTATTAATGCTGTAGACGAGTAAAAATAATTGATTATGGCAATATCAGTCAATTCAAAACAACTAATTCAACTGCTGGAACTTACTCCAGCAGATCAAAATATTATGCTTTCTGGTAAGCATGGAATAGGAAAGTCGGAAATCCTTACAAAGTATTTTGCTTCAAAAGGAATGAAGGTGGTGTCGCTTTTTCTTGGTCAGATGAGTGACCCAGGTGATTTGATTGGTTTACCATATAAAAATGAGACGACGGGGAAAACGGAGTTTATGCCGCCATATTGGTTTCCTACGGATAATCAGCCAATTGTGTTATTTCTTGATGAGTTGAATAGAGCACGTCCGGAGGTTTTGCAGACCATTATGGATTTGGCGTTGAATAAGAAGTTGGCTGGCAAACAGTTGCCAGATGGCAGCCGTATTATCTCTGCAGTCAACGCCGGTGAGGAATACCAACTTACGGATCTTGACCCTGCTTTAGTGTCACGTTTCAATATTTATAATTTCAAACCGACTCCATCGGAGTGGCTATTGTGGGCGGCAGAGAATCACGTCGACGAGAGGGTGATAAATTTCATTCAGGAGCATTCCGATATGCTTGACGGTGTTCCCGTCGATATTGATAATGGTTTGGAGAAGACTCCGGACCGACGTGGATGGAAGAGAGTGAGTGATTTGATCACTGGTGTAGGGAATATCGACGTCATCTATAAGAAACTGATTTCAGGAATCGTTGGCAATCAGGCAGGTGCTCTTTTCTTTGATTTCATCAACAAGACATCTCTACCGTCGGCAAAAGATGTGCTATTGAATTACAAGAAATTCGAGAAAATACTTAAATCTTTGAAACTCCATGAATTATCTATCGTCAATGAATCGCTATTCAGATTCATGGAGACGGGACCGATTGAAGCAAAGGATAAAGAGAAGGTGAAAAAGAATCTTCCTTTATATCTTGATATGCTTGAAAAAGATGGCAAAGATGAAGCATTTGCTCATTGGACTTCGCTGTATAGCGGAGGCAATTATCCGAATTCGATGATGATGATTGTGGAGGAGATGCCGCAATTATTGGGGATGATTCAGGATTTTGTGGGGAGAATTTAAATTAAATTATCCGTGAGACGGTGTCTCACGGCACCAAACACGGCACGAAACAGGCATAAAACAACATGGCAATTCAGATCAATATTGCAGATAGATTCAAGCAACTCGCTGAGATGTGGTATCTTCGTGAGCCGGCTTTTTTTGCGATCTATTGTATCAATGATTTGAAGGAAAATCCATATATGAATTGTGCTATTCGTTGTGGCGACGGTAGGATTGAGTATAACCCTGAATTTATCTGGTCTCTCAATGATAATCAACTTGAGGAGTTGATGCAGACGGAGATGATACGCCTTTTCCTTAAGCATCCTTATTCGCGTCGGCCAATCAATTGCCCTAATGAGAAGATGATTGCGGCAAGCGATATGTCTCTCTATGGCCATTATGATTTTAAGGAATATAAATTCGTTAATCCTCTGGATTTTGGATTGGAAGCGGGGAAATCCTATGAGTTTTATTTGAATAACGCTAACGCTAACGATGACGATAACGATGATGGTATTGTTAACGTTAACGTCAACCTTGGAAGTATGTCGGAGAGGGCTGCTTTATGGGATGAGGATGATGAGCGTTGTGATAAGATCAACGAAATTATTGAACAAATAAATTCAGCCGATAGTTGGGGTTCTATTCCTGGTGAACTGACTGAGAAGATCATTGCATCATCGAAAGCAAGAATTGATTATAGAAAGACTCTTTCTGGATTCCGTGCTTCAATTATCTCAAGCAAACGTCATCTTACTCGTATGCGTCCCAACCGGCGTTTTGATTTCCAGCAGATGGGAAGCAAATATGATTTGGAGACGCGATTGCTGATTGCTGTGGATACGAGCGCGTCGATATCAAACTCTGATTTGGAGAATTTCTACGGAGTCATGCAACGTATGTTCAGATATGGGGTGTCGCAAATCGACGTCATCCAGTTCGACTGCAAACTCCAAACTCCAAAGCCTATAAGGCTGAAGAATGCCAAACAGTTGAAAATCAACGGAGTGAAGGGTAGGGGAGGAACCGATTTCCACGTCGCTTTCGATTATCTACGTGATCATAATTTCTACGACGGTATGATCATCTTCACGGATGGCTACGCGTCGCTTCCGCAAATTGATTTCTTCACACGCACGAAATTCGCATGGGTTTTACCTGATGAGAAATGTTATGAAGCAAATAAAGAATGGATGAAAAAGATCGGAAGAGTCTGTTTTTTGAATGCGAAATGAGGAATATTCTGAAATTTAATAATATATTTGAAAGGTAAATCTAAAAATATATAACTATGGAATTTGTAGATCAATTTGTTGCGTTGACATCAGCAACTGTTAAAGCCGACCGTGATTTGGATCAGAAGGAGATCGATACAATACTTATGTTGGCACAGAGTTTCAAACTTGATACAGAGGCTGTAGCAAAGGCTCTTGAGACAAAGTTGTATCAGCAGGATAATCCTGAATATATAGCAAGAACTGTAGAAGCTGACAATAAACTTGTACTGATGCAGTGTTGTATTCTCGTCGCTTTGGCAGACAACAAACTTAATCTTAAGGAGGTTGAATTCCTTAACAAGATTAATAATGCGATGGGATTGCCAACGTCTACTTTTGTGCTTGCTATTGCGTCGATCTGCCAGAATAATCCTAATATTCAGATTGAAGGCAACGAGACTAAATAAATTCGGAATGCCAAATGAAAAAGCTGAATTATTGAAATTCAGCTTTTTTATTATTTATTCTTGTCAGCTAACATTTGCTTCAATTCCTCAATCTGCTTCTCCATACGGTCCAGCTGCTCCTTGACGTCGTCGTTATTGTCACTGACCATTGCGTCGACAAAAACGGAATTGATAAATGACATGCCGATGATACCACCCATGATTAGGATAAAACAGAAGTAACCAGTGACTAAAGATGCCAACATAGGGGAAGATGTTGCTTCCGCAATCTTGTCTGGAATATCATACCATCCTTCTATAGTGCACAGACGGAATACAGAATAGATTGATGTCAGTGGAGAACCAAAGTATTCTGGAGCAATGGTTTTGAATAGACTACAGTTTATTAGTCCGATTACTACAATGATCACAAAGAAACTTAATAAAACAGCGTAAGAATCCTTGATTGCCATCTTGAAACCTTTGACGACTTTTGAAAAACTTGGGAAAAAGTGTAATGTCCTAAAAACTCGTAAGATTCTAAGCAGACGTAGGACAAGTAAAACAGACAAATCAAAAATCTTCCATTGAAAGAAATAACAAATTATGGAAGGAATACTTAGAATAACCAACGTACCGTCTAATTTATTCCAACCGCTTTTCCAATATTCCTTGTTCCCAAGAGTTGTTATCTTAACGATCATCTCAATTAAGAAAAGCATAGAGCAAATGAAATCAATATGGTTAAGAATAGGCCATTCATAATCACACTCTTGCAGGTAAATATTGATTGAATTAATGAAGATAATGCAGAGAATAAATTTGTTGTTGGTGAATATTTTTTTTATTGTTTCCATAGTCCTTTTAATTGCATTGCAAAATTAATGTTTTTGACCTTATTTTATATTCTATAAACGGAATTTTGGACTACTGCTATATAATCTCCTTTTGGATTAATGCTATATAATCTTCTTCAAATAAGGTATTAATCATTAATTCTGCCGTATAACAATGTTGCTTGCAATCACTATTATGTGTTTTCACAAAAATTAACAATTTTAGGAATTTATGACAGCAATGTCTTTTTTTTGTAAAATATTTAATTGATATTTGAAAACGATAAAAGGAAATAATAACTACTAAAACGAAAAAGATATGGCAGAATTAAGCGTATCGCAGTCTATGAGAGTTAAGACATTGCAAAATGAGTTCAAGCACAGATTCGGTGCAACACTAAGAGTTTACAAAGGACAGCATTTTGCAGACAAGGAGACAAGACTAGGAGAGTTGTCAGAGGGAGCAAGTGGCACATTCATTTGCAAGAGAGGTTTGATCGTTGAAGATTTCGAGAAAGCATTTTTTGAGAAGTTTGGTGTTAAAGTACAGGTTGCTAACCCAGATAACACAGCATTGTCGAAGAATGACGCAACATTGGTTGCTGCAGGCAAGTGCTAATATTCAAGAAATACAGCAATATCTTATAGGCCACAGTAGAATTGTCTAATGTGGCCTAATTTTTTTCTCAAAATTCTCTGTTGCGTACTATCAAATTGAAATTTTTTTGCGAAATTTGTAGAGTTTTTGAAAATAGAAAATCGAATATATAAATTATGTATAGAAGCAATACTTGTGGTGAGCTTAGACTTGCCAATGTAGGCAGCGAGGTGAAACTTGCAGGCTGGGTACAGAAAGTAAGAAAAATGGGTGGTATGACATTCGTTGATCTTCGTGATCGCTATGGTATTACTCAGATTGTGTTCGACGAGGGTAAGAATGCAGATCTTACAGCTCAGGCTAACCACGTTGGTCGTGAATGGGTTATCCAGATCACTGGTAAGGTGGCAGAGCGTAGCAACAAGAACACTCAGATTCCTACAGGTGAGATTGAGATCATCGCTGACACTATGAAGGTGCTTAGCAAGAGTGAGGTTCCTCCTTTCACAATCGAGGATAATTCAGACGGTGGTGACGATTTGAGAATGCAGTACCGTTACCTTGACTTGAGAAGAAAGCCAGTTCTAAACAACCTTGTATTGCGTCATAACATCGCATTCGAGACTCGCCGTTACCTTGATTCTCAGGGATTCCTAGAGGTTGAGACTCCAGTGCTTATCAAGTCTACTCCAGAAGGTGCGCGTGACTTCGTAGTTCCTTCACGTATGAACCAAGGTCAGTTCTACGCCCTTCCACAGAGCCCACAGCAGTTTAAGCAGCTTTTGATGGTAGGTGGTATCGACCGTTACTTCCAGATTGTAAAATGTTTCCGCGACGAGGATTTGCGTGCTGACCGTCAGCCTGAGTTTACTCAGATCGACTGTGAGATGTCTTACGTTGAGCAGGAAGACGTTCTTCAGATGTTTGAGGGTATGATCAAGCACATCTTCAAATATGCAAGAGGCGTTGAGTTCACTGAGTCATTCCCACGTTTGACATGGCACGAGTGTATGAAGCGTTTCGGTTCTGATAAGCCAGATATGCGTTTCGGTATGGAGTTCGTTGAGCTTAAGAACGCAAAAGAGGGTGGTGAGGATTTGGTTTCAGGTCACTCATTCCCTGTATTCGACGGTGCAAATTTCGTTGTTGGTATCTGTGCTCCTGGTTGCGCAGCTTGGACAAGAAAGCAGCTTGATCAGATGACAGAGTTCGTTAAGCGTCCTCAGGTTGGTGCCAAGGGATTGGTTTACATCCAGATGAAGGAAGACGGTACTATCAAGAGTAGCATCGATAAGTTCTACGACGAGGCATCTTTACGTAAGATTGCTGAGAAAGCACAGGCAAAGGCTGGCGATTTGATTTTGGTTCTATGTGGCGACGACGCTATGAAGGTACGTGGCCAGATGAATACATTGCGTCTTGAGA
>DCIP01000091.1 GCA_002317115.1 Candidatus Scybalocola fimicaballi | reverse complement strand
TCTTTTACATACTGCGGAAATAGCTCAGTTGGTAGAGCACGACCTTGCCAAGGTCGGGGTCGCGGGTTCGAGTCCCGTTTTCCGCTCATCTACAAGATGATGCCCTGATGGTGGAATTGGTAGACACGCAGGACTTAAAATCCTGTAATCATTGCGATTGTACGGGTTCAAGTCCCGTTCGGGGCACTTATTTTGTTAAAGACATACAATGGTGCCATAGCTCAGTTGGTAGAGCAAAGGACTGAAAATCCTTGTGTCCCCGGTTCGATTCCTGGTGGTACCACACAAAGCAGATTCATTCAATAATGAGTCTGCTTTTGTTTTTTATGCATCATTTACTTCGCATTTTTTTAGAACAGAAAACGTGCCAGATAAATAACAACTTCGTTGTGGCACTGGAAAACAGACATCAAAATGTCTTGAAAACGCCTAACGCGGAAAAAGAAACATAAGAAAACTTTGGAACGGTTTTCAATTGTTAATGTTTTCCCCGTTTGGGGATTTTCCTGAACAAACGAGTTTGTGGGTTTTCCAAGCGTGAAATATTTTATATAAAACGCTGTTTTCTGTTGAATTAATTACACTAATAGCAATGCAAACTTGAGCGTAATTATAAAGGAGCGTATTAAAAAATAAGCGTGTTTGGACAACTCGTATATTATGACATAAAAAAGCAAATATTGGGGAAACGTGAAAATTACACCTAAAAAATATTGGGGAAACGTGAAAATCGCACCTGAAAAATATTGGGGTAACGTGAAAATTCTATAATTTTGCCAAAATTCATAATGATATGGAAAGAATATTCAAAAGAAAATTATATGACAAAATGCTTCGCTGGAAAGAGGAAAATGGCAATACAGCTCTTCTTATAAAAGGTGCGAGACGCGTAGGGAAATCAACACTAGCGGAAGCATTTGCAAAAAAAGAATATGACAGCTATCTTTTGATAGACTTTTCAATCGCGTCGCAAGAAGTGCATAACCTATTCAAAGATCTTACGGATCTCAACTATATTTTCATAAGACTGCAGATAATATATGGAGTGAGCCTGACTCCTCGTAAATCTGTCATCATATTCGATGAAGTGCAGAAAGAGCCATATGCACGCCAAGCGATCAAGCACCTGGTTAAAGATGGTCGATATGACTATATAGAAACAGGGTCTTTAATTTCGATTAGAAAAAACACAAAGGATATTGTTATCCCTAGCGAAGAAACTCAAGTTTGCCTATATCCTTTGGATTACGAAGAGTTCAGATGGGCTTTGGAAGACAATGTCTCAATTAATTTGCTAAAACAATGCTTTGAAACAAAAACACCTCTATCAGATGGGATAAACCGCCAGATGATGAGGGATTTCAGACTTTATATGCTTGTAGGAGGAATGCCACAGGCAGTATCCGCTTATATAGATTCGAACGACATGTCGTATGTAGATGCAGTAAAGAGAAGAATCATAGAACTATACGATGAAGACTTCATGAAGATAGACACTTCAGGAAAAGCATCAAGACTGTTTCGCTCCATACCAAAACAACTATCTAACAACCAATCGAGATTCAAGATTGGTGGAGTACTTGACTCTCACGACCGACCTTCGTTACTGGAAGAAACTATTATGAACATGGTAGACTCCATGACAGTAAACATAGCGTATCATGCAAATGATCCGAATGTGGGGCTTGCTCTTCATGGCAGTCTGGATGCATACAAGCTATATTTATGTGATACGGGATTATTCGTAACTTTGGCTTTCTGGGACAATGAAGTCACTGACAATCTGATCTATCAGAAACTTCTCAATGACAAGTTAAATACAGACATGGGATATGTGTATGAAAACGTAGTCAGCCAGATGCTCAAAGCAGCAGGCAGAACCCTATTTTACTATACATTTCCAAAAGATGAAAAACATAATTACGAAATAGATTTCATAGTTACAAACGGAACTAAAATCTGTCCTATAGAAGTGAAATCTTCAAACTACAAGACACACACTTCAATAGATGTTTTCTGTGAAAAATTTTCAAATAGAATACAGAACAGATATCTGGTATATACAAAAGACTTGAGAAAGGATGGAGAGACTCTATGTATACCACCTTATATGGCAATGTTTATATAACGATGAAACTAAATATTAAGACAATAATAGGATTTGTGGCCATTGCTGTGGTGGCGTACCTATGCCGTCCGATAAATGATAAGATAGCCGACGTCTTTATTGAAGAGAAGAATGATAAAGACATGGAGATGTCAATTGAAGAAGAAATTGGGAAACTTAAAATTAGCGGCAATATAGATGGCCACGACTATGTGGATCTTGGATTGAGTGTGAAATGGGCGACGTGTAATGTTGGCGCTACAAGCCAAGAAAGTGAAGGCAGCTATTTCGTAGAGAAAGAAAATAATGAATCAACAATGACAGCTATTCATAAAAGCTATCTAACAGCTACCACCCAATGGGGAGAGTCGTGGCGTATTCCGACAAAGGAAGAGTGGAATGAACTCAAGTACGAATGCACTTGGAAATGGACAGCAATAAATGGGAATAAAGGATACAAAATCACAGCAAACAACGGCAATTGGATTTTCCTTCCTCATACATCGATGATTAGGAATATGAATAGCGACGATATGAGGTGTTGCGGCATATACTGGAGCTCAACTGTGAACGAAAGCAAACACAATTGCGTTTACTACCTTTTCTTCGATTCCGATAGTAGGCACATGCTATGTGACCGTTGCTACCCAAGTCTCTGTGTCCGTCC
>DCIP01000149.1:6140-7367 GCA_002317115.1 Candidatus Scybalocola fimicaballi | reverse complement strand
GAGATGACGATATTCCTCAGGCAGTGGCTTCGGGTATCGCTGATGTCGGCATCGTAGGTGAGAACGAGTTTGAGGAGAAAGGTGAGGACGCAGATATCATCAAGCGTCTTGATTTCAGCAAATGCCGTCTTTCTTTGGCAATTCCAAAGGCTGTTGAGTACAACGGAATCCAGTGGTTCAATGGCAAGAAGATCGCAACTTCATATCCTCATATCTTGAAGAACTATTTGGATAAGAATGGCGTTAAGGCTGAGATCCATACTATCATGGGTAGCGTTGAGATCGCTCCAGGTATTGGTATGGCTGACTGTATTTTTGACATTGTAAGTTCAGGTTCGACACTTGTTAGCAACAACTTGAAAGAGGTTGAGGTCGCTATGTATTCAGAGGCTCTTCTTATCGGAAACAAGCATCTTAACGATGACGCTGAGAAGATGGCAACATTGAAGGAGATTCTTTTCCGCTTCGACTCTTACAAGAATGCTGAAGGTAAGAAGTATATCCTTCTAAATATTCCAAATGAGAAGATCGATGCTGTTTGTAAACTTCTTCCAGGTATGAAGTCTCCAACTGTCACTCCACTTCGTCAGGAGGGTTGGTCGTCGCTTCACTCAGTAATTGAGGAGAAGACTTTCTGGGATATCATCAGCCAGTTGAAGCAGCTTGGAGCTGAGGGTATTCTTGTCGTTCCTATTGAAAAAATGATTCTCTAATGAAGATAATCGAATATCCAGATTTTAAGGATTGGAAGACGTTGCTATCACGTCCTGCTCTAGATAATAGCAGTTTGACTGAGACAGTGACAGCAGTGCTCAACGATATCAAGAGTCGTGGAGACGTCGCAGTTAAGGAGTATGAGTTGAAATTCGACAAGGTTCAGCTTGATTCCCTACAGGTGTCGGAGGCTGAGCTTGCTGAGGCAGAGACTTTGGTGGCAGACGAGTTGAAGAATGCCATTCGTTTGGCTAAAGGCAACATTGAGAAATTCCATGCTGCACAGGATCACGAGCTTCCACGTATTGAGACTATGCCCGGCGTCACTTGCTGGCAGAAGGCTATGCCTATCGAAAAGGTTGGACTATATATTCCAGGTGGTACAGCACCGTTGTTCTCAACTGTGTTGATGCTTGCTATCCCTGCAAAAATCGCAGGTTGCAAGGAGATCGTGCTTTGTACACCTCCTGCTAAAAACGGCAAGGTTCATCCCGCAGTGTTGTTCGCTGCTAA
>DCIP01000149.1:644-6039 GCA_002317115.1 Candidatus Scybalocola fimicaballi | reverse complement strand
GTTCCTAAGGTATACAAGATCTTCGGACCAGGAAACCAGTATGTGACAGCAGCAAAGCAGAGAGTGTCTTTGAAGGATGTCGCTATTGATATGCCTGCCGGACCAAGTGAGGTGGAGGTTATCGCAGACGAGACTGCTAATCCATCATTTGTAGCCGCTGACTTGCTTTCGCAGGCAGAACACGGCGTCGACAGCCAGGCGGTATGCATCACTACAAGCAAGGATTTGGCAGAGAAGGTGTTGGCTGAGGTTGATCGTCAGCTTCAGTTGCTTCCAAGAAAAGAGATCGCAGAGAAGTCTGTAGCAAACAGCAAGATTATCTTGGTGAAGAATTTGGATGAGGTCATCGACGTTACAAACGAATACGCGCCAGAGCATTTGATTATATCTACTGCTAATTATATGCAGATTGCAGAGAGAATCACTAATGCAGGTTCAATTTTCTTGGGCCACTTGACTCCAGAGAGCGCAGGTGACTATGCGTCAGGAACAAACCACACTCTTCCTACAAATGGTTATGCCAAGGCATACAGTGGTGTTAATCTTGATAGTTTCCGTAAGAAGATCACATATCAGGAGATTACTCCTAATGGTCTTCAGCTTATCGGAAACGCAATTGAGATAATGGCAGAGAATGAGCAACTTTTCGCTCACAAGAATGCTGTTACTCTAAGAATGAAAAACAAATAAGTTGAAATTCAACAAATAAATTTTTGTTATATGAAAGAATTAAGTCAGTTGGTTCGACCAAACATCCTAAAGCTTAAGCCATACTCATGCGCACGTGATGAGTTTAAGGGCGAGGCGTCTGTCTATTTGGATGCTAACGAAAATCCACGTAATGATCCGTACAACAGATATCCAGATCCATTGCAGTGGGCAGTTAAGCATCGTGTGGCAGAGGTGAAGCATGTGGATGCTAAGAACATCATGTTCGGAAATGGTAGTGACGAACCTATTGACTTGGTTTACCGTGCTTTCTGTGAGCCAGGTATTGATAACGTCGTTGCTATCTCTCCAACATACGGAATGTATGAGGTATGTGCAGATGTCAACAATGTAGAGTATCGTCCAGTCGCTTTGAAAGAAGGCTTTCAGATTGATGTCGACGCGATGCTTGCTGCCGTAGATGATCATACTAAGGTTATGTGGCTATGTTCGCCTAACAACCCAACCGGAAATTGCTTGAAAGACGGTGATATTGAGAGATTGCTAAAAGAGTTCGGTGGTATCGTAGTTATCGACGAGGCATACTGGGATTTCTGTGGCAAAGAGTCGTATAGCCAGAAATTGGCAAAGTATCCGAATATGATTGTGTTGCAGACATTCTCAAAGGCATGGGCAAGTGCGTCAGTGCGTTTGGGTATGGCATTCGCTTCAGAGGAGATCATCGGTATTTTGAACAAGATCAAATATCCATACAATATCAATAAGCTTACTCAGGATTACGCTTTGAAGATCCTAAAGAATCCCGATGTCATCAAGAATTGGGCGAAGGAGACTATCTCACTTCGTGCCGACGTGGTGTATGAGTTGAAGGGATTCAAGTTTGTAGAGAAAATCTATCCTACAGACGCCAATTTCGTATTGGTGAAAGTGACAGATGCCAATGATTTGTACGCTTATTTGACAATGAAAGGAATCATCGTGAGAAATCGTAATAAGGTGCAGTTGTGTGGCAACTGTGTGCGAATCACGATCGGTACAAAAGAAGAAAATGAAGAGTTAATTACAGCATTAAAGAAATATTAATATGACATACGAATTTATCGGCAAAGTCCTAAACTTGAACGAGAGAAGTGGACAGTCAGCAAGAGGTCCATGGAAGATGTGGGAGTGCGTTATCGAGCACGACACAACTGGTCAGTTCCCACGTCGCGTGCTTGTCAGTGTTTGGGATGAGAACGCTTATAATACAATCGCATCAATCCAGCAGCAGCAGGGTGTTGTTCGCGTAACATGTAGTGTCGACGCAAGAGAGTACAACGGACGTTGGTTCAACGATATCCGTGCTTTCCGCGCTGAGCCATTCAACGGTATGGCGGCACAGCAGGGTTATGGCCAGCAGATGGGTGGCTATCCACAGCAGCCAATGCAGCAGGGATTCGCACAGCCTCAGGGAGGTTATCAGCAGCCAATGCAGCAAGGTTTTGCTCAGCAGCCACAACAGGGATTTGCTCAGCCACAGGGTGGATACCAGCAACCAATGCAGCAGGGTGGATTTACAGCTCCTGCAGCTCCAGCTGGTGCTCCAGACGCACAGGCAGCTCCTAACGCAGATGGTAGCGACTTGCCTTTTTAAGTATGCTCACTCGTAAGGAGCGCTACTCACATGTCTTGGCATGGTTTGCAGAAAACATGCGTAATGCCAAGAGTGAGCTGAATTTTCGAAATCCGTATGAGTTGCTCGTAGCTGTGATGCTATCTGCGCAATGCACAGACAAACGAGTGAATCAGGTGACACCAGCTCTGTTTGAACGTTATCCAGATGTCTTTTCATTGGCGAATGGTTCGGAAGAGGAGATACTTAAGTATATTAACAGTGTATCCTATCCAAACGCAAAAGCCCAGCATCTGCTTCAAATGGCTCAGATTGTGGCTGAGAAGTGCGATGGAATAATCCCGTCGACGATGGATGCCTTGACTTCATTGCCAGGAGTAGGCAGAAAAACAGCCAATGTTATGCTCGCGGTTGCATTCGGCAAACCAGCGATGCCGGTAGATACACACGTCTTCAGAGTGTCGCATAGGGTAGGGCTTGCAGAGGAGGCTAAAAATCCGTTGCAGACGGAGATGATTCTGCGTCAGTATATACCAGAGGAGATCTTGAGTGATGCTCATCACTGGTTGCTTCTTCATGGCAGATATGTCTGTACAGCGTTGGCTCCGAAGTGTGAGGAGTGTGGAATACGAGAATATTGTAAAGAATTTAAAGAATAAGAGATGAATAATGCATTAACAAAAACTGATTTCAATTTTAAGAATCAGAAGTCCGTTTACCACGGAAAGGTTAGAGACGTATACAGTGTCGGTGATGATTTGCTAGTAATGGTGGCATCAGACCGTATTTCTGCATTCGACGTGATTTTGCCAAAGGGTATTCCTTTCAAGGGTCAGATGCTGAACCAGATCGCAGCTAAGTTCTTGGATGCTACTCAGGATATCTGTCCAAACTGGAAGATGGCAACTCCAGATCCAATGGTGACTGTAGGTGTACGTTGCGAAGGATTCCCAGTTGAGATGATCGTACGTGGATACTTGTGTGGTAGTGCATGGAGAGCATACAAGAGCGGTGTCAGAGAGATCTGTGGCGTTAAGTTGCCAGAGGGAATGAAGGAGAACCAGAAGTTCCCAACTCCAATCATCACTCCTACAACAAAGGCTGAGATTGGTAAGCACGACGAGGATATCTCTAAAGAGGAGATCATCGCTCAGGGTCTTGTTTCAGCTGAGGATTACGCAGTTCTTGAGAAGTATACTTTGGCATTGTTCCAGAGAGGTACTGAGATCGCAGCAAAGAGAGGTTTGATCTTGGTTGACACTAAATATGAGTTTGGTAAGCACGACGGTAAGATCTATTTGATGGATGAGATTCACACTCCAGATTCATCACGTTACTTCTATTCAGAGGGTTACGAGGAGAGATTCAAGAACGGTGAGGCTCAGAAGCAGCTTTCAAAGGAGTTCGTTCGTGAGTGGCTTATGGACAACGGCTTCCAGGGTAAGGCAGGTCAGCAGGTTCCAGAGATGACAGACGCAATTGTTGAGTCTATCTCTAACCGTTACATCGAGCTTTACGAGAACATCACAGGAGAGAAGTTCGACAAGTGCGCAGACACATCTTCTATCAATGCAAGAATTGAGAAGAACGTAAGCGATTATTTGGCAAAGCTATAATGCTTTAAGTCAACAATAATTTTAGAGACGTCCTGTCGGGCGTCTCTTTTTTATGCTTTCAAAACTGTGATCTTTATAGTGGTTTACACATAGACTTGTGAATTTTCAATTCAGAAGAGGTTGAATATCTTCGATAAACTAAAAAAGACGAGATTAACTCCCGTCTTTTTGATCCCAATTATGTTTGGATTTTAATTTCAGAATTATCTGCAGTACATGTCAATTACATCAATCAATGGGTAACCTGAATGATATCCTTCTGCGACAAAGTCAAATTTTATCATGACCTCGCGATCGTATAGGTTGTTGCAACCAATGAATTTCTCTAGGTGACGATTATGATAGTCTCCTCTGTCATCGTTTATGATACGGCAAACAAGACCGAAGTAAGGATTTTCTCTTATCACTAGTGCCCAATAGCTACCCTTCCATTCAATTCTTCCGTGATAGAAGTGGTGATTGTCATGTTCTAGTACGTGTTGATAATCAGCATCGTAATAGTAATGTCCGTCGTGGTAGTAATATTGGTAAGCGTAATCGTCATAGTCGTAACCACGGAAATGATCGTGGTCGCTAGAGCAACCATTTGCTATCATCAACAGCACAAAAGTCAAAAATCCTGCTATTTTTTTCATTATAATCTAAAATCTGTTTTCTTCTATCGTTTTCTATCTACAAAAATACAACAAAAATTATGCCAATGAGCAACTTTTTTGCAGTTTTCTCTATTATTTTCTACTTTTGTATAGATTTTAATGACTTTCTATATGAATAAAGACAACGAAAGATTGCATAAGGTTGTCGACATATTGTCAGACACTACATCGGCTGAGAATATGGTGGATTCTTCTCGTGAGCAGGATTTGCCATCATTGTCGTCGCTAAAGAAGATAGTGAAGCTTACAAAGAGCGTCGTCTTTCCTGGATATTTTGATATGGCTCCAGTAGGGGAGGGTATGCGTAAGTTCAGCATTGGTGTTGCAATCGATAATCTATATAGCGAACTGAAGACGCAGATCAGTTCGGGATTGGAGTTTGATCCTAATATCTCTGCTGAGCAGGCGAAGAAGATGGCTCCGGGACTTGCGATGGATTTCATTGAGCAGATTCCTGAAATCAAACGTCTACTTTATACAGATGTGAACGCGATGTTCGACAACGACCCGGCTGTGGTAAGCCATGGAGAGGTTATTCTCTGCTATCCAGTGCTACAGGCCATGAGCAACTATCGTATCGCACACTGTTTGCTAAAGATGGGTGTTCCTATCATTCCACGTATTATTTCTGAGATGGCTCATTCCAAAACTGGAATTGATATTCATCCGGGAGCTCAGATTGGAGAATATTTCAGTATTGACCACGGTACAGGTGTCGTGATTGGAGAGACGTGTATAATTGGAAACCATGTCAATTTGTATCAGGGTGTGACATTGGGAGCAAAAAACTTTACTCTTGATGAGAACGGTCATCCGATGAATCTGCCACGTCACCCGATTAT
>DCIP01000149.1:0-472 GCA_002317115.1 Candidatus Scybalocola fimicaballi | reverse complement strand
GAAGTGTAACAATTGCGATTTTTTTTCTACTTTTGCACGAATTTTGTAAAATAGTCTAATAGTCTATATTTATGAGGCAGTTAAAAATTACCAAGTCAATTACCAACAGAGAGAGTGCATCACTTGACAAATACTTGCAGGAGATTGGTCGTGAACCATTGGTTTCAGTGGAGGAAGAGGTTGATCTAGCGCAGAGAATACGTCAGGGAGATGAGCGAGCTTTGGATAAGTTGGTCCGTGCGAATTTGCGATTTGTAGTGTCTGTGTCAAAACAGTATCAGAATCAAGGATTGAGCTTGCCGGATTTGATCAACGAGGGTAACTTGGGATTGATCAAGGCTGCTGAGAAATTCGATGAAACTCGTGGATTTAAGTTCATCTCATACGCAGTGTGGTGGATCCGTCAGAGCATTTTGCAGGCTTTGGCAGAGCAGTCACGTATCGTGCGTTTGCCTTTGAATCAGGTCGGTTC
>DCIP01000156.1 GCA_002317115.1 Candidatus Scybalocola fimicaballi | reverse complement strand
CTTGTGGAGGCTATCAACCACGGTGACGTGCCAGAGCGTTTGAAAGACACTATGGTGTACGACCTTAATATTCCGTCGCTTATCGCAGGAAGCACAATGTACGGTGAGGTGGAAGGCAAGATGAAAGAGGTGCTTTCTCAGTTTACCGATGACAAACGCAAAATCCTAATTGTCGACAATATCCATACGATGGCTCCAGCAGAGTCCGACAAGAGTATGGGCAACATGGTGTCGATTCTATTGCAACACGTCGACAACTATAACATCCATATCGTCGGAACATCATCTTCACAGGAACTTGAGAAATCTTCCGTCGGCAACCGCCAGTTCCATTCTCATTTCGAGCAGATTGAGGTGAATGAGCCAAACGACGAGGAGAGCCGTCAGATCATCGACGGTCGACTTGACGACTACGAGGAATTTCATAATATTGAATACACCGATGAGGCTATCAATTTCGCCATCTTCGGTGCAAAGAAGTATATCAACAATCGATATATGCCAGAAAAGGCTCTCTCTCTGATAGACGACGCGGGAGCTTGGCGTGAGCTTCATCCGTCGGAGGACGGCAAACAGATCGTAGACAAACCAGAGATTGCAGCTATGCTTGCTAAAATCTGTAAGATTGATTCTCTTGCCGACGACGAGGATGACACAGCTAAACTAATGAATCTCAACGAACGTATCAAGGATAAGATCTACGGTCAGGATAAGGCCATCCAACATTTGTCGGAGGCTGTGCTTACCGCTTCTGCCGGACTTTCCGATGACACCAAACCAATGGCGAATCTGTTGTTTGTCGGCCCAACTGGAGTCGGAAAGACAGAGGTGGCAAAGGTATTGGCCAAAGAGCTTAACATCCCGTTGGTCCGCTTCGACATGAGTGAATATTCCGAGGAGTACAAGACATCCAACCTAATCGGATCGTCACGTGGATATGTAGGTTCGGAAGACGGAGGTTTGCTAACCAACGCTATCCGCAAGACTCCACAATGTGTACTTCTAATCGATGAGATTGAGAAAGCCCATCCAAAAGTGTTCAACATCTTCCTGCAGGTGATGGACTACGCCACATTGACCGACAGCCGTGGACAGAAAGCTGATTTCCGCCACGTCATCTTGATCATGACATCAAATGCCGGAGTGGAGAATGCCAAACAGGCAGGAGTTGGTTTCGTGGAGAATCAGAACGAAGGCGACGCAATCATGAAGGGAGTGCAGAAAGCATTCAAACCTGAATTCTTGAACCGTCTGACTGCCATCACCCTATTCAACGGAATGACACGTGAAATGGCAAGCCTCATCTTGAATAAGAAAGTCAAGGAGTTGACAGACAAGGTGAAAGCCAAGAATATCAATCTTACTATATCTGATTCAGCAAGAGAGGTATTGCTCGACAAAGGATTCTCTGTTAAGTTTGGAGGCCGAGAGATCGACCGCGTCATCACAGCAGAGTTGAAACCATTGTTGACTCGCGAGATTCTGTTCGGATGTTTGAAGAACGGTGGAGATGCAGAGATCACCGTCGACGCAGATAAGAAAATCATAATTGAGAAAAGATGAGTTCTGAAGAGCAGGAATATTGGGTTTACCAACTTAAAGGCACTCCCTATCAGGTGATTCAACTGCCTGAGAATGCGGAGGAGTTTCCACATCCGTTTCTCATTCCTGATGAGAATAGAAGTCCCGACGGACTTTATGCCATCGGTGGAAATCTGAACCCAGGCTTCGTGTTGAGTGCGTATAGCCAGGGAGCATTACCGTGGACAGCCTTCAAAAACCTGAAATATGGCATCGACTGGTATTGCCCACTCGACCGCTTTGTGATTTTTCCAGATGAGATCCACATATCCCATTCGATGAAATCCCTGCTCAACAAAAATATCTATACCGTAACAAAAGACAAGGATTTTGACGCGGTGATTAAAGGATGCGCCAAGACTAATGCCAGAAACAACCAAGAAGGGGCTTGGCTCGGCACAGAAATCATCAACACATTCACCCGCCTCAACCAGCTTGGCTATGCTCACAGCTATGAGGTGTGGAATAAAGAAGGTGAACTTGTCGGCGGACTCTACGGCTTGGAGATCAACAACTGCTTCTTAGGTGAGAGCATGTTCTCAGTTGAGCCAAGCGGATCTAAGATAGCGTTGATTGCGATGTGTCAGCAGGAGAAAAAATACAAAGTCATCGACTGCCAGTTTGAGACTCCCCACTTGAAATCAATGGGAGGCAGACATATCGACATCGACGAATATTTGGAAATCATGTATGGTTAAAGTTAACGAAAACGAAGACGAAAACCATAACGAAGACAACAAAGACTTATAGACAAATGAAACGTATCTTAAATATAATAATAATGTTGCTTGTCAGTGTGACGCTGATGAGCCAGAATTTTGTTTATGTCAATCAGGTGGGATACCCGTCGTCGGCACAGAAGCAGGCGCTCGTAGCCAACCTAACAGAGAAAACATTCTATGTGAAGGATGCGGTCAGCCACAACGACGTGATGAAAGGCACCGTCTCCACATCCAAATTCTGGAGAGAAAGCAACGAGAATATCTCGTGGGCTGATTTCACAACGTTGACAAAACCAGGCAAATATTTCATCAAGATAGGCAACGACAAAAGTGAGACCTTTGAAATCAAAGCAGACAGCAAAATCTATGATGATTTGTTATCAGCCTCAGTAAGAGGTTTTTACTATTGGCGCAGCGGTATGGATATTCTTCCTGAATTTGCGACGTGGAAAGGCATAGACTATTCAAGAAAGGCAGGGCATAAAGACAGTATCGTCTACCTGCATGCCTCCCTGACATCAGCCAAACGACCTGCCGACACAGAATTAAATAGTCATGGGGGCTGGTACGACGCTGGAGATTACGCCAAATACACTACCAATGCCGCTATCACAGTTTTCACTCTACTGACATCATATATCACAGAGCAGAAACAATACGACACACTAAGCTTCAATATTCCGGAAAGCGAAAATTCAACTCCGGACATTCTTGATGAGGTGATGTACGAATTACAATGGATGCTCTCGATGCAGGATCCATACGACGGAGGTGTCTACAACAAAGTCACAGCCTTGAAATTCCCTGGATTCATCATGCCAGCCGACGACAAAGCCGACCGTTATATGATCGGCAAAACAATCGACTGTGCGTACAACTTTGCAGCCACAATGGCATTGGCTTCTCGCGTCTACGCTGGGAATACCGACTATCCCGACTTTTCAGAGAAGGCAAAGAAGGCAGCTATCAACGCATTCAATTTCGCGTCGAAACATGCGACTTATCATCCGTTTGTCAATCCGCCTGACTGCAACACAGGAACATACGATTCTGAAAGTGTAGAGGACGAGAAATTCTGGGCTTCTTGTGAACTGCTGATACTTACAGGAGACAAAAAATACACTGAGGACATCAATCTTTTCCAAATTTTCAACGTGCCTTATTGGGGAGATGTAGCCACACTTGGACTTATCTCTCTGATGCTTAACCAAGACTCTATATCAAACAATCTCGACGTCAATGTCGTGGAGAAGAGATTCAAGGCATTAGCGGACAACTTGTTGGCAATGTATAAATACCAAACTGGCAAAGTGCCGTTGAGAGATTTTGTATGGGGAAGCAACGGACAGGTTGCAAACAGCGGTATGATTCTTGCTTTGGGGAAGAAAGTGTTGAAAGCAGACAAATATGTTGAAGCCGCTCAGTACTGTTTCGACTACCTGCTTGGCTGCAACAGCACAGGATACTGCTTCGTGACTGGATTCGGCAGTCTGTCTCCTAACTTTATCCACGACCGACGTTGCTCAGCCGACGGAATAGAAAAACCAATTCCTGGATATATCGTGGGTGGACCAAATGTAAAGCAGACTACAGACTGTGGACGAGACATGTATCCGACTAACAAGTTTGCTGCCAGAGCCTACCTCGACGAAGAGTGCAGCTACTCAACCAATGAGATTGCCATCAACTGGAATGCCCCTTTTGTATTCCTTACTGCTTTTATAAGAGGAGAGTTCAGATAATGCCGAATAAGTTTCAAAATGCCACAAATGATGAATAATAAAGATAAGAAAGACAAAATGTTGGAGATCGTCAAGGAGATCTGCACCTACTACGAGGACGACTTTATCATATTGAATGATATACGTAAACTCGCGGCGTGCGATATTCCTTTGAACGTCCTTGTAGAAGACACCAACCTCGTCCTTTATTGCGCGGCTGGCAAATTGAAACTTGACGTGAATCTTGTGTCGTACGACCTTCACGAACGCCAGATTCTCATCTGCCCTCCCAAAGCAGAGTTGACAAACTATGAGATAAGTGAGGATTGTTATTGCCATGGACTTTCACTCAGCACAAACACTCTGCAGAACGCGTTGAAAAATAACATCGATTTGTGGAATAAGTGTATCTACGTCGACAAAGTGAACACTCTTACTCTTAGCGAGGAGGGAGAAGATCTGTGGATTAAATACTACGACCTTTTGGCCGCAAAGATCATGAGCGACGAGATTAATTCATACGACGGTTTTATCATCAAGTCACTCATCCACTCTGTCGTATTGGAGTTGTGTGGACGAATGCTGCTAAACGCATCGGAAAAACTTAAACACAGAATGACACAAAACACCAAGCAAAGCCGTGTCATCTTCCGTAACTTCCTTGATTTGCTAAACAACGAACCTATCAAATACCATCCGGTTTCGTTTTATTCAGACCAATTATGCGTCACTTCCAAATACCTTGCCAACGTTTGCCGACAGGAAAGTGGAAAGAGCGCCATCGTCTGGATTCAGGACCGCGTCATCCAAGACATACAATTTTTATTAGAGAAACCAGAAATTTCCCTAAAGGAGATCGCCCAGCAGACAGGTTTCGACACAGTTTCCCTTCTCGGACGTTTTGCCCGTAAATATATGGGGATGTCACCAAGATTCCTGAGAAAAAAGAATGCGTGAGAAGAAATCTGGGGTTTCAGGTTTCAAGTTTCAGGTTTCAAGTTTCAGGTTTCAAGGCGAAATAATACATTATAGTCACATTGGCTCAATATTGTGGCACTTCTGCTCTTTTTTAGCTCATTTCGTCGCTGTACTTTTGCTTCAAACAAAAACAGAAACGATATGGAAACAAAAATAGATACTACAACGTATCCCTCACCGGACACGTCGATTATCAATCTTGATCCAATTAAGGAGATCAAGAAGATAGGCAACGCATACGCCAAGATCATGCACCGAATAGAGCCAGACTCGGACAAGGAAGGAGAAGGTAAATTCTACCCCACTTGTTTGGTTTGCATTCTAAAGGATGTCAAGGGAGTAAGCGACGTCATTTGCTTGAATGTCAGAGACATGTACAGAAATGCCATCGACTTAGTGCTAATGTTGGCAAATAAGTTAGTGGCAATGAATGTCAGTTTGAAAACCATCGAGGTCAGCGACAAATCAACATTTCATTTGCTTAGAGATTTTTGCAAGAAGACAGGAATTAAGTTAAAATTAGAGAAAGAAGACTGTGTTGACGACGAGTTGAAAGGACTTCTTCTCGAAACCGTTTATTGCAATAAAGAAGACTGACGCAGAATTAGCGAATCAAAAATACGACAGTGAAAACGGTCAACTGTCATTAGAGCCTACGTTGTTTGGTTGTCGCATGACAAATCAACAACGCAGGCTTGTTTTATTAATTTTTCTTAATTAGACGTCGGAATTCCATCCCCATCCCGACAATCATATTCAAATAATGCTATATTTGTAGAGTTAAACTGCATTTATAAGCATCGCGATGAAACGTATAGTTTTTGCTTTATTTTTTACTTTATTACAATCTGTCAATCTGTTCGCCGACGACTATAAGATTGGAGATATCATCAGAAAAGACGGTATTGAGTACAAAGTTCTGGTGACATACCTTGTTGTCGATTCGAAGGAGTCGCCCGACACTGTAAAAGGACCAGATAGTTTCTATCAAGCTGGAGAACTGATGGTGACAAAAGTCAATGAGAATTTGGAAGACGTCATTATACCACCTGCAATAGACAGATACAAAGTCATCGGTCTAACAGACAGTTTGTTTTACAATCACACTCACAACAGAATATGGTTGCCCGACCTCATGTTTGCAGGCAACGGATGCTTTGCCAAACTTAAAATGAAAAGCGGAGCATTGGTAGTTCACGGCATGGACTTTTTGGGAATGAGCGTGTTTGACGAATTACAAGGAGACCTAATCTTTGATACAGACAGAGCAATCGGTTGGGGTTCTTCATTTAGCAAAATTGGAGAAAATTCGAAATTCACTAAGAGTCGACCTTGGGGATTAATCAAGTTCAACACAAAAAACATGAGATTCATAAAAACGAGTCCAGTGTTTGATGACTGCTATACTGCACAAGGAAGAAAATATAAAAGATGGATCGACCAGGCATTCAACAATGAGTCTGAATTCCAAAAGAACTATCAGACTGACAAAAAAGCATATCTAACCAAAAAGAGTTTTACAACAACTCCACGAAAAGAGAAAAAAGGGTTGACTATCAATTCCGGAGCATGCAATGCAAAGCAAAAAGATCCTAAGACAGGAAAGACAAAACCATTTGCATACCCTTGGGGCAGACTCACTCAAGACTTTTACCGACAGTCGAGATATACCGTTGTCAACAAGAAAAAGAAAAGAAAAGTAGTTGCTTACAATGACTTTGTCCCAGTGGCAGACGCAACACAAAAAGGCGGTTGGTATGTCAAGTTTGTTGGAGACGAGGGAACAGTTAAATATAAGTTGAATGGAAATTTGATAAAAGAAAAAGAATGAAAAAGATATTTTTATTAATACTTAGCCTTCTTTCTTGCGTCGTTTCATCAGCCGATCCGAGAGGAGTGTCGTTTGAGAAAGATGGTTTGATATACACTATAGCCACGGAATACGTCATCAAGAGAACTAATATGGGCAGAAAAGCAGGCGACCCGGAAATATTAATTCTAAATGAAGGAGACGTATACGTAAGCGGATGCACTGCGACAGATTGCGATATTAAGATTCCTACCGTGGTATCTTTCCCTACAACATATTGCAAGGGGAAACAAGACACTGCGAGATATAACGTACTTGGCATTGGCGAAAAAGCATTTGAAAACGTAAGATTAAACAAACTTACAATCCCATACGGTTTAAGATTTTATGGGAATCAAGCATTTCATAATTTGGAAATCAAAAGCGGAGTGTTGGTGGTGCCACCAGCAATGAGAATGAAAGCTAATGTGTTCGACGGATTAAAGTCAAAAGTGTTGTTCACCGACTTAGAGTTTGCTCAGAATAAGCCAATAATGTTTGAAAAGACATTTGAGAATCCGGATTTAGTTCCAGACATTTATATTTATCATGGCATTTTCAGTAAACAAGCTGAAGGCATAAACAAAAAAGATCTATGCACCGTCGGTATAAACATATACAATGACTGGATAAACACTTATTCTTTATCAGGTGAATACAAAATCAAATCTCTTAGGTCAAGCAGGAATAATCCGAACGAGTTGTTCACATTTTACACTTTGACGAGGGCAAATGATAAAAAGACACCTAAAATCACGATTAGGCTTTCTAGAAAATTTGAAAAGTTCAGAACTGACATTGACATGATTTCACCTTATGAATACATCTGTTGGAATCCATATACAAACAAAAAGGAAGTATGTTATGATTTTGCAATGAATGAATCCATTTTCAGATATAGAAAAGAAGCTGACTATTTCTATTTCACTTTGGATGGCAAACCATTAACAGATAAATTGAGTTTGTTGGACAGTGACGGCAGAGATCCTTTTGGATTGCAAGTCATGAGTGAAGAAGAGGTAAAAGCCAAGAAAGAAGCAAAAGAAAGAGAAATGAATCTCAACAGGAAAGTCAACGATTTGAAGAAAGTTTTGGGATTCTAACCTAAAGTCAACTATTTAAAATACAACGAGTATGAAGAAATTTAGAAATTTGACATTGGGATCAATTGCAGCATGCTCAATTATAATGAGTGGTTGTAGCAATGACACGAATAAAAGCAATTTGAGCGACGGTGAGGAATACGTCTATTCAGAAAGTATCTCAAACGCTCCAGTATACGGATTCGTCAAGGATACGTATGGTAAAGCATTAAGCCATGTTTTGGTCACAAGTGGGCAGGACACAACATTGACAAGCGAAAACGGATCCTACTCATTGGAGAAATGTCATGCTGTGAATGGAAGAAGTATAATCAAATTTGAAAACAATGACTATTTCACAGTCATCCGTACAGCTGAAATAAAAGATGAAGGCACCCAAGTCGACGCGGTATTAATGCCACAAGACATCAACGAAGGTGTGACAGATTTGACTAAGTTCAAGAACAGCCAGGGAGCAACAATCACCGTCGGCAAAATGACTATCTCTATTCCAGCCAATTCATTGGTTTATGAAAACGACGGTAGAGAATTCAACGGATCAGTGTTTGCGAGCACCTACTATTTGAATCCAAACTCAGAAAACTTCGCAAAGGAGATGCCCGGTGGAGATATGAGCGGAGTGACTGCAGACGGCAAAGATGTGATTCTTCTATCATACGGTATGGTGGAGGTGACATTGAAAGACTCAGCAAACCAGAAACTACAGTTGAAACCTGGTGCGGAGAGCACATTGTCGTTCCCTATTCCAGACGGATATTCTGAAAGTCAGAAACATAATGAAATTCCACTATGGTATTTCGACGAGGGAAAAGGCACATGGATTGAGGAAGGAATAGCCACAAAAAGAGGCGATTCATATTCAGGAAAGGTAAAACACTTCTCTTGGCACAATCTTGACTATCCAGAGTTAAGAGCAAACATTTGCGGACGTGTGACAAACACAAACGGACAACCAGTAGCAGGAGTTTTAGTGACAATTTCTCAGACAAATGCACGCACCGACAGTGCTGGATATTACTGTGCTTTTGTGCCACGATACACCCCCGTCTTCGTTACCGTAAAGCCAACGGACTATGCCAACTACACGAATTGTCCGATTTACCACGTCGACGGAATGGAAGCAGGATCCACATTCACACAAGACATCGTGTTGCCATCGTTTCCATGCATTCATGGTAAAGTGACAGATCTTAATGATACACCTTTATATGGAATTTCTGTATTTTCAAACAGTGAAACAACAATAACCGATTTCCGTGGAAATTATTATATATATTACAACGGCAATGACGCGGTCTCACTGCACGTAGCCGGATATATAAACAAAGAATATAAAAAATATGAGTTTAAGGATCCTTCTGAAATCGATGAAAATACAAGTTATGATTTTAAGATAGACAAACCAAGAAGAATATTTGGATATATAATCACAAAAAATGGTTTTGTTGACGACGCTGCTATATCTCCTACAGTCACTATCGTAGTTGATCAAAAGGAGTATTCTATACCATCTAAAACTTGGAGTTATGAAATCACATTACCACAAAACATCTCAGAAATAACTGCCTATATAAAAGCAAAAGACGGATACGGTGTGGAATCAAATAGAGTGAAATCTCAAATCAACAAATGGAGAACATGGCTACCATACATATATTTACCAACAGGAATTGAGGTAAAAGGATCAATTACTAATAGCTGTGGACCGTCGAAAGCGACAATAACATTAGAAGCAGGAAGAGGAAAAAAGAAACAGACTTTCACTCAAACGTCAAAGTTCGGTTATTTCAGATTCAATCTGCCAATAAACATAACTGGAGACGCTAAGGTTAAGATCAATTGTCAAGGCAAAAAATTATCAAAAAAGATTGAGTTAGATACAGAAACCATCGATCTTGGAGATTTCGAATTCTGTTCAGGAGAGAAACCAGATCCAAACTGTATCTACGCAATTATTGGAGACAAGACGATAAAGTTTGATACTCAAAAGGACAAGACAACAGAGATGTTCCTAAAAAATGGAATCCAATCAAAATACCAGATATGGTACAAGAACGCGGACTTTGACGGAACTTTGGTGGTTGAACTTAAATATCCAAGTAATTACGGAGGAAACTCATCTGTATATCTTATACAAAACGAAGGTATAGCTTCAAAACAATGGTATAGTAAAGTATCAAAGGATAGTATATACACTATCCAAACCGACTGTGAGCTTTTCAACGATAGAAGTGGAAACGTAGAAGATATCTATCTATATGGTTCTGCTGATATTGTATGGAAAAGTATCTACGACAACATTGACAAAGAATATTTAGATTATATTAATTCTGGAAATGGTCAAAAGACACTTGTTGGAAAAGCAAATGGAACAAAGTTCTATACCTTTAAAGTATCTCAAGAAAACACAAAACAACTTGAGAACCACTTAAAGTCTAACAACTACAAAGAGGTCAAAACATTTATGGATGATGAGCAAAGAATCACAACAATTTATCTAAAAGAAGACTCTGAAGCTTTAATCCATAGAAATAAAGACAACACATCAGAAATGACAATATTGTCAAGAAAAGGAATCGGAACAGAACCACTTTATCACTGTTGGAAAGTTGATTTCAGAGACTCTCCACTTAAAGAAAAGAGTGGCAACGTCGACTACATGTGGAAGGATGAAGCAGACATCGCACAGTTGGTAATGTTCGGACCAATCATGGGAGTCAAGTTTACAAAGACAAACATCAACGAACAGAGATGTGGCTGTACGACCAGTGCACCAGCCGTCGCAAACTAAACAATATAAAAAATCATAGAACGTAAAGGAGGCTTCGGTCTCCTTTGCATTTTTAAAGGAGATTATATATCGAATGTGAGGAATTGATGGTTAAGATCAATGAAGCATATAATATGATTGTCAGGAGATAGCTCCTGGTTTCAAGTTTCAGGTTTCAGGTTTCAAGTTTCAGGTTTCAAGTTTCAGGACAAAACCAAATATTGTTGATAAAATCCGATTTTCAACACAAAAATGTTGAAAAATAGTGTTTCTTTTTTGCTTTTTAACTTAAAAACTATACTTTTGCTATATGTATCACTATAGTATGCCAGAAAATAGTGTGATGTTATGGTCTGAGGCATACTAAAATTGGTTTGAAAATAATTTAAAAATATAAATAAGACAATGAGAAAGTTATTTCTAATGGCTTTTGCTTTCGGTCTTACATCTGTAGCGAGCGTGAGCGCTCAGCAGACAGAGAAGTTGTCTTCAAGCTT
>DCIP01000110.1 GCA_002317115.1 Candidatus Scybalocola fimicaballi | reverse complement strand
GTAAGCACCGTTCTTTGGCGACTTAACCATCTTGATGACCTTTGCGTATGAACGACCTTCACCTGTCTGCAATGATGCAACCGCTTTCTTTGCCATAGTAGCTTATTATTTAATTTCTTTGTGAATAGTATAACGCTTAAGAATAGGATTGTACTTCTTCAACTCCAAACGCTCTGGAGTGTTCTTTCTATTCTTTGTTGTGATGTAACGAGAAGTTCCTGGCATTCCGCTATCCTTGTGCTCAGTACACTCCAAAATCACCTGTACTCTATTCTCTTTACTTTTCTTTGCCATTGTCTAAACCTCCCGATTAAAATAGACCTTTCTGAGCTGCCTCAACTAGTGCAGCATCAATACCTTTCTTGTTAATTGTACGCAATGCTTTTGCAGACACCTTAAGTTCAATCCAGCAACCCTGCTCTGGCCAGTAGAACTTCTTTGTCTTCAAATTTACGTTGAACAATCTGTGTGTTCTTCTCTTTGAGTGAGATACGTTGTTACCGTTCTGCGCTTGCTTTCCGGTAAGCTGACAAACCTTAGACATTTTTGTTTAACTTTTTTGTTATTGCTTACAGAATATATTCAAGGGGGAGTGTCTGAATCTTTCTCTCGAAAGTAGCGTAACTATCAGATTCCACCAAAGAATCAATTCATTTTATACTTGTGATTCGCCCTCACGTATAGGCTTTATCACAAAATCGATGCAAAAATATAAAAAAGTTTTTAACAAAAAAACTCTAATAGCATAAAAATGGCTGATTTTGTGGCTTTTTCTATTATTTCTTCTCTATTGCCATCAAAATTCCATTTTTTGCTGACAGTATTCTTCCCATTGCTTACTGCCATCCATACAGTGCCGACGGGCTTCTCTGCACTTCCTCCGCCTGGCCCGGCAATTCCTGATGTCGCTACACTGAAATCACTGCCGATAGCCTTGCATGCTCCCGTCGCCATGGATTCCACAACTGCTTGACTTACTGCTCCGTATTTTTCGAGATCCTCTTTCTTCACTCCAAGGACATTCATTTTGACTTCATTGGCATACGACACTATCCCGCCCAAAAAATATTGTGAACTGCCAGCGAGTAGGGTGATGTTGTGAGCTATATTTCCTCCAGTGCAACTTTCTGCTGTGGCTACTGTCTTGCCACTTTCCAGCAGTTTTTTCGCTAACATCTCTACCAATTTTTTTGTGCTTGTGTTGTCTATGTTAATTCCCATTCTCTTATTCGTTTTCATTATATTGCAAAAATAGTCCTTATTATTTGGTATACTATCTAAAATTTGAAATTATTTTTTATATTTGCATCGTAAATCACTATGCATAATATAGGGTACTAATGAAAAACAATTCTTCTATAATGAAATTATACGTCGCGGCGGCCTTATTGGTGTCGTGCAATGTTGACGTATTTTCCCAGAAGAATATGATTTTCAAATTCTCCAATGATCTTATGGTCGGCAAGGACTTCCTCGGAGAGAAGAATGATTGGACTTTCGCATCTGAATACGCTGTTGAACTTCCTTTGCTTGGCGACTGGAATCAAGACTACACATGGAAATTCCCAAGCGTCGGTTTTGCTGTTACGCCGTTCTATACGATGTTCCCGGACAGTGTTGCTCCTCAGATTAAAGATGGTGAATTAGCAGAATGGACGGTTGCTACTTACGCTTATTTCAAGTGGCCGTTTGTGCATACTCCTCGTTTTGCCGCTAATTTGAAACTCGGTTCTGGATTCGCTTTGTATCCGGTTGAGTTGTTTAAGAAAGATAATTGGCAGACTACCGATGCTTTTACTGTCTTGTCGCGCAATGTGGTAGGTTTGTATAATGGTGGTTTGGATTTTAATATCCGTCTCGGACGAACTTACGGACGCAAGTTGTATCAGTGGGAGATCGCTTTTGGTGGTGACGCATTCCTTATGAGTTCGTTCGCTATCAATAGAAGTGCTGAGAGCAAAGCTATCTGGGATGTCTATCTTGGAGCACGCTATACTCCCAATGTATGGGCGCTTCCAATGAGAAATCAAGCAGAGAAGAAACCGAAGATTCTTGCTTTGGAGTTTGAACTTACGGGAGGTGTCAACCAGCTTGACGAGAATGATGGAAGCCACTACTATCCAGACGGAAGCTTCTGTGCACGTGCAGTTCTGCCGCTTTCAAATGCATATAGAATCGGTTTGTTCTCCGATTATTTCTTCAATAGTATCTATGATGGAAAAGACAGGGAGATCAACCGTCGATATAATTTCATAGATGAAGACAGGTACAAGAATAAGCATCGTGTCGGAGTCGGTTTGTCAAATGATATAACTTTCTATCATTTTTTGGTCGGACTTGATTGGGGATTCTATGTCTACAAACCATGGAAGGTGCCTGAGGAAGACGATTTAGGAAATGAGAATGAGAATTACAAATTAGAGAATTTGATGTATCAGAAACTCACTACAAAATACTATTTCAGCGAACATTGGTATGGAGTGGGTAGAGTGAAGGCTCATTTGAATAAGTTTGAGAATGTGGAAATGGGTATCGGATTCACAATTCCAGATTTTGGCTCACGTTTGAAGAGCAATCCGTTCAAACGTTTGAAGAATCCGTTCAAGCGTAAGGAGGATTACACAGAGGAGAAGATTCAGGGAGAGCGCAATCGCTACTATTCGCCTCGTAAGTGGGATCATCCAAGCAAGAAGTACCAGAAGAAAAAGGATAAAGCTAAATCAAAGGGAACTAAGGGAGGTAATGCTTCTGGCTCTACAGAAATAATGGAATAATAAATGATGAAAGAATAAACAAAATAGCCTTGACAGAATCTCTGTCAAGGCTATTTGTTTTCGTTTTCGTCTTCGTTTTCGTCATTTCTTCAATATGTTTTGTCTGTATTCCTTAGGAGAAATACCAACGCTTTCCTTGAAGAATTTTCCGAAGAAACTCTGACTTGTAAAGTTGAAGTGGAATGCGATCTCCTTGATTGGCATATTGGGGTTTGAAAGATAATGTTTGATCTCTTCAATCACTACTTGCTCAATCCACTGCTTAGGAGTCTTGCCGCTCTCACTTTTGATCATCGTAGAGAAATATCGTTTAGAAAGACCGATTTGCGACGCGTAAAACTCCACACTTCTCTCTTTTATATAATTATGGAAAAGAAGCACTAAGAAGCGTTTCAGAATGTCTGAGCTTCTGTTGAATGAATCGTTCTTATTTTCAGCTTCGCTTCTGTAGATGCTGTAAAGGTGGAGTATATAGTAGCAGACAGAATTGACAAGGGAGTCTTTCAACTTTCTTGTGTATTCTGTTTCCGACTGTGTCGTCTCCTTGAATACTTCAATAGCACTTTTAACAAACTGCGATAATGTATTGAGCTGGTCTTGAGCTAAATGTAGGGTAGGGTTGGAACGAAGATAGATTAGTTTTTCAACGTTGAATACTGAATAGATTGTACGTTGTAGTCGGTCGTCTGAAGATCCCAAAAGTAGTCCGCTCAAGTCGTGGGAATAGTCTATCAAAGAGACGTTTCTTCCCGGCGTATAGATGCAGACATCACCTTTGAAAAGTTCAAAAGAAACGCCCTCGATCATTATCCTCAATCGTCCATTGTCGCAAATGAAGAGATAATACATATTCTTCGATATTTCCGACGACAGATCTTCAACCAAATGAAGGTTTTCTGAACTTATCTTCTTAAAGACAATTTCCAAATCTTCGTTGTTTTTCATACTCCCAAGGCTTTAATAAAGCAGGTGGACTGCAGAAGCCCACCTGCATTGTTTTACATTAGATAGTACGTTCGATGTTCCAAACGAATGCTCTCACACCAAGTTCCTCGCTTCTCTTGTCGAGCTTCTTGATCAGAGTAAGCAACTCGTCGACGCGATCGTCTTCCACCACTGTCATGATGGCTGAGTTCATATCTGGCCATGTGTGTGAACCACGGTGAGGGTTACCTCCGTAAGTGCCTCGACCCTGAACCTGCTCAAACAATGTGAAACCATTGATGTTGAGAGTGTCCAACACATACTCCACTTTTTCAGTGTTAGCCTGATTGAATACTATGAATACTGATTTCATGTTTTTCTCAATTTTCGTTTAACCTATACGTACTGGCTCATCTTCATCTGAGAATCCACCCTCACCTCTTTTAACAGAACCTTTTACTGGTTTTGTGTTTGGTCCGGCGATCTCGTCCTTGTTGACGTCGATGTCCATAAAGATGAACTGATTACGTACCTCCTTCTGAAGGTCACGCTCTCCATGGCGGCTCATGATACCGTAAAGCACAGGCACAACGATTAGTGTTACCAATGTTGACACACAAATACCACCGATTACGACGATACCCATAGACACCCACATCTCTGATCCTTCAGCCTTACTCAATGTCATTGGAATCATACCCAACACTGTTGTTGCGGCAGTCATCAATACCGGACGTAGACGGCTCTGACCTGACAATGCGATGGCTTCGTTAAGCTCATAACCACGGTCTCGCATCAAGTCGATATAGTCCACGAGCACAATACCGTTCTTTACTACGATACCCACCAACATGATGATACCAAGCATACCGATCATATCCAAGTATGTGTTTGTCACAAGCAATGCGATGATTGTTCCTGAAATCGCGAACGGTACGGCCATCATGATCATGAATGGCTTAGCAAGAGACTCAAACTGAGATGCCATAACCACATATACAAGGAACACGATTAGTGCCAATAGCATACCCATGTCGGCGAATGATTCCTGCTGATCCTCGTATGCTCCAGACAACATGACAGAACATCCAGCTGGAATTTCTGATTTGTCGACCAATTTCTGGATTTCAACAGCTAGTTCTCCTAGTGAAGTGTTGAATGGAGTGATCTTCATAGTCAAACAACGCTGACGGCTCTTACGCTCAATCTGTGGTGGTGACCAGAACTCCTCAACTTTGGCGATTTCGCTTAGCTTAACTCTTCCCATCATAGTTGGGATAGAAAGGTCGTTGATCAATGATAGTGAGTTACGGTTCTCCTCCTTCAAACGAACTAGGATGTCATACTCATCACCGTCTTCCTTAAGAAGTCCGGCATTCATACCATTGACACGGTTACGTACGTATGAAGATATTGTTGCTGAATTAAGACCAAGCTTAGAAGCTTTCTCCTTGTCGACGATGATTTTCAACTCTGGACGGTCTTTCTCACGGCTGATATCAACGTCACGGGCTCCAGCCACATTCTTTTCAATTTGGTCTTTTAGCGAGTATGCGTATTGGCTAGTAGCGTCGAACTCATATCCGTAGATTTCGATATCTACAGTCTGACCTCCCTGACCACCGAATCCTCCTTGGTTTTCTGCCTTGTATGTGATGATCTCTGGATACTTGTTAAGAATCTGACGTAGCTTCTCTGCAATCTCGTCGATAGTTACGGAACGCTCTGCCTTACGAGTACAGATCACACGCATCTGAATCTTGTTGTTTGTTGTCGATGTAAACAATGCTCCAAGTCCAGCCTCGTCATTTGATCCACAAGTTGTGTTGATCAATCGGATCTCTTCAGGGAATGCGGCCTCAAAATCATGCTCGATCTTACGTGCAATCTTAGCTGTCTCCTCAACTCGGTTACCTTGCTGCAACTCAACGTTTACTACAACACGTCCGTTATCCTGGTTTGAGATAAAGTTTGTACCGATCATTCCTGTCATCATCGGAATAAGTGAGATCACGAAGAATGCGACAGCACCAAGCATTGTGAACTTCTTGTGAGTCAAACACCAACGAAGAACGTTTGCGTAGAAGGCGTCAACCTTATCAAGAGCTCTTACAACTGTTCTCTGGTACCAGTTGTCTTTAACCTCTTCCTCAATTAGTTTTCCATTCTCAATATGAACAGGCTTGTTCTTCAACAATTTCGAGCAAAGCATTGGAGTAAGTGAGATAGCGACGGCAGTTGATGTACAACAGCTGATAGTCACGATCCATCCAAGCTCCTTAAACAAGATACCTGCGATACCTGTAACCATTGTAAGCGGAACGAATACAGCACAGATAACGAGTGTAGTTGCGATAACGGATACCCAAACCTCATTTGTCGCATAGATAGATGCCTCACGTGGTGAACTACCTCTCTGAATATGAGTAGAGATATTCTCAAGCACCACAATCGCGTCGTCCACCACCATTCCGACTGCGATAGTCAATGAACAAAGTGAGATGATGTTGATTGAACTGTCTGCACCCAACAAGTAGATGAAGGATACGAGCAATGAGATCGGGATTGTGATACCGACGATGATTGCGGCTCTCCATTTTCCAAGGAAGAACAATACCACAAGTACCACGAAAACCAACGCATACATGATTGATTCCTCAAGTGAGTTGATCGCGTTGACGATATCTCTTGAAGAGTCGTAAAGTAGGTTGAACTGAACATCTTTAGGAAGAACTTTCTTGATTTTCTCAACCTCTTTCTTAACATCTGTACAGATCTGTACTGTGTTACCACCAGTCTGCTTTGTTACGATCAAACGAACGGCGTCTTGTCCGTTAACCTTCTCTTCCAAAGTAAGGTCCTTAATTGTATCCTTAACAGTGGCGATATCACGGATGTAGATTGTCTTACCGTCAGGAGTTGTTGTAACGACGATATTCTCAATCTCTTTACTTTCCGCATACTCACTACGAACCTCAAGAGCGTACTGCTCTTTGTTCATCTTGACAGTACCACTTGACAGGTTGAGGTTGTTGCCTGCCACTGCCTGACCAACCTGCTCCAATGAGATTGCGTATGCGTCAAGCTGGTTCTGGTCGATATCCACATATATGCGACGCTCTGGCTCACCACTCAATGTGATATTACCGATTTGGTCGACGTGGTTAAGCTGTGGAACTACGACGTCGTTTAGATATTTCTCAAGTCCTGGATACGACTCTTTAGCCTGAATCATATACTGGATGATAGGCATTGAGCTTGTAGAGAACTTGATAACTAGTGGTGTACTTGTTCCATCAGGCAAGTTGTCTTTTACCATGTCCACGAATGAACGGATATCGTTCACCGCTTCATCAAGTTTTGATCCCCACTCAAACTCCATGGCAACAAGTGAGATGTTATCCTTACTTGTTGAAGTCAATGTCTTTAGTCCATCCACAGAGTTAAGTGTATTCTCCATTACCTTCGTCACGTTTGTCTCAACCTCACTGGCATTGGCTCCAGGGTAGGCGGTCATTACGCAGACGAATGGAGGCTCCATCTCAGGGAATTGGTCGATAGGTAGCTTCTTGAAAGAGAAGATACCTAACACCATCACCGCAATAAAGATGAGCGATGTTGTTATCGGCTTGTCAATCGCCGTTTTAAATATACTCATAGCTGAATAAGTAGCTTAATTAATTAGTCGTTAACGATATTAATGACGCTTCCGTCAATCAAGCGTCCCTGACCTGAAGTTACTACAACATCACCTGGTTTAACTTCGTCTGAGATGATCTCAACCATGTCGTCGAATCTGTCGCCAAGAGTAACGTCGACTCTCTTTGCTGTACCATTAGGCTGAGCAAGGAACAAGTAACGGTTGTTAGAACCTACAAGCTTAAGCACAGACATGTAAGGAACAAGCATTGTCTCTGTCTTACCAACTCCAAGCACTGTCTTAACATACATACCTGGACGAAGTGTGTTAGCTCCGTTAGCCAACTTAACCTTAACCTGGAATGTGTGTGTCGAAGCGTCTACTGTTGGGTAAACAACGTCGATGATACCAGTGAACTCCTTGCCTGGGTAGATGTCTGAAGTGAACACCATCTTCTGTCCCTTCTTGATAGCTGGGATATACGACTCAGGAATTGCAACCAAAGCCTTTAGAACGTTAGTCTGCTTGATAGAGTAGATTGGACGGGCTCCGTTGTAAAGCTCACCGCTCTCGTAGTTTTTCTCAGCGATCACACCAGAAAGCTCAGCCTTGAAGTAAGTGTTCTTCTGAAGGAAGTCAAGGTTCTGCTTAGCCTGATCCATCTGAAGCTTCAAAGCGTCATACTGCTGCTGAGTAGTGTTACCACCAGCAAGAAGAGCCTCCATACGCTGCATCTCAGTTGAAATATTAGCATAAGCAAGTTTAGCCTGGTTAAGCTGAGTCTGATCCATGCGGACAACGATCTCACCTGCGCTTACTCTGTCGCCGATTTCCTTGTTGATCTTCTCGATGATACCTGTGACTGAAGGTGAAACAGCAACTGTCTCCCAACCATCAAGAACAGCTGAACACTGAAGCTTACGCTCGATTTGGCGCTTCTCCACCAAACCAGTACGTACAAGCTGAGCCTCTACTGAATCGACAACAGCAGCACCGTCGCCCTCTGCCTTTGCGTTGTCTTTTTTGCCACATGAAGAAAGAGCGATCATGCCGGCTGCTAAGAAAATGAGTGATTTTCTGTACATAATTTATATATCTTTTTTGTTTTTACTTGTTAAGGAGCTTCTTTAGCTCGATGTTTGCGTTTACCATCTCAAGCACAGAATTGACGTAGTTTGTCTGTGCAGTAGTCAAGTTTAAGCTTGAGTTTGTCACATCCATACTTGACGCACGTCCGTACTTGAATTTTTCTCCATAGCTGTCGAATACAGATGCCATCACTTTGATGTTGTCTTTCTGTACCATGTAGTTCTCGTATGCAGAAGTCAAATTGTATTTCAACTGCTTCTCCTGAATTTTAAGACCGATTTCTGTGTCTTCTACTGTATTTGCTTGCTCGATCTGTGCAATTTTAGCCTCCTTTACTGCGCATGTTCTTTTTCCTGAAGAGAAAATTGGAACATTAACTGTAGCTACGAAAGTGTTTTTTGCAGACATGTCAAGCGATCCGTCCTCAAAATAATGCTTGTTTGAATTATTGTATGCTACACCTACACTTGGAAAAAATGCCGCAACAGCCATCTTCTTCTGCTTGTTTGTGATCTCAGAACTCTTAGTAAGCATCTGATAGTCAAGATTCTGGTTCAAGTCAAGATTTGAATTGGCAAGTTCAAGAATAGTACCGTCGTTTACAAGGTCCTCAAATTTCTGAGTCAAAGTGATTTCAGCGTCGCTATCAGCTCCGATATTGAGGATCATAGCGTTGTAAAGAGCTTCGATTGATCTTTTTATTGAGTTAACATTGTTCTTTATAGATGCTACCTGGATTGAAATCTGATCAGCATCGTTTTGCTCAGCGACACCTACTTTTACGGCATTGTCAACCATTGATTTCATTTTTCCTAAATTATCTACACTTGTCTCAAGCAGACGAACTGTTTCCTCAAGAGCAAGAATAGTTGTATATGTCGACTCTACTTGGTATTTTGTAGTCTGTTGGCTTTTTTGAACATTGATTTCTTGAATCTCCTTAGCTAAACGTTGCATCTGAGCTCCGATAATTCCTTGTGCAGAAACTCCAGCTGTTGCTTTTAAATCCATTTGAATGTATGGGTTCATTGGCATCTTCATTCCTCCAAGGTTCATTTCCTGGCCAAACATATTATAGTAGCCGACGCTACCGTCAACGTTAAGCAACATCTGGGCGATAGTCTGCCAACGTTGCATTTCTGCTTTTTGTACATCAAGAGATGCGTTCTTCAACTGACGGTTGTGCTCAAGAGCGTAGTTGATAGCGTCTTGTAGCGACAAACTCATTTTTTTGTCTTGTTGTGCGGTAGTCGCATTCTGCTGTGTGCTTTCTGTGCCCTGTGCCACGATTTCAGGAGTGGCGTTAAGCATTGCAATTAATGCTGCGGCTGAAAGTGTGATTCGTTTCATATTTTGATATTCTTTTTATTTCTATTATAGATTTGTTTTGAAGTTTTTTTGCTCGTTTGCAATCCAAGCATCGATGACCTTCTTTCCGTATTCTGTTGCGATTCCACGCATGAATATTTTCCACGAGGTGCTGTAAACTTCAAAAAATGATTGTTTTGAGTAATCAAAGTGATTTTCTTCTGCGATTGCTCTCAATTGCAATACAAGAAGTCTCGACATGATGTCTGGCTTAAGACTATGATCAATTTCCGGTAATTTGCCATCTTTGGCCTTTTGACCTTCCGTTAACAACATTTCGAAATATTCGAGCTGAAGTTCCTTATTCTCTTTTTTGTTTGGATCACATTGGGCGTTTTTCTTTACCTCATCCAAAAAAGACTTGTGAGAGTTGTGGACATGTCTGATGAAGATTTCATTCAAACTAAAAATACGTTCGAATGTAGAGTTGTAGTCTTTGTTGACAACAGTCTCAAACTGCTCTTTAAGCTGATTTGCATAATATTTGCAGCAAAGCTTGATAAGCTCGTCGCGGCTTTGTACTGTTTCGTAAAGAGTTCGCTTTGATATGCCAAGGGCAGAGGAGATGTCGTCCATCTTGACTTCCTTAATACCATGGCGCTCAAATAACCTGGTAGATGTTTCGATTATAGAATCTATCAAACTCATATTTTAGTGTCTTTAATACTCTTTATAAATATGCTGCAAATTTATCTCGGAAAACTCAAAAAACAAAACAAGTTTTCAAAATAATGCTGTAAAAAATAGAAATTAACATTTTTTAAGATTGAGGGGCTGGTGCAGTAGAGACGTAGATGAAGCTACTGTTGAAAATAATATTATATTATATATATGTAATCTCATATCGCCAACGATAGTAATGATATTTTTATTGCATTATTACAAATAAAAAGTGTGTTTGAAAATAGATATAAGGGTAAAAAAATGTTATAATTTGATAAATTACTCTAAAAAAGTTATACATTTGTAAGCAGAAAATAATAACGTAATAATTTCATTCTACACGAAAAGATGAAAAAGATTGTAACTTTAGCGTGTGCAGCAATTACAGGAGTTTCTGCTGCAACAGCTCAGACAGAGTCTAACCAGTGGGCAATCGGCGTCTACGGAGGTTTGACAGAGTATGAAGGAGAGATTGCAAGCAACATGATGGGTATCCTTAAGGATAACTATAGTTTCTACGGACACGGTGCTATCTCAGTTAACCGTTTCTTGAACAAGCGTTGGGATGTGGCATTCTTCGGCTCTTACGGTTTGCTAGGTGCAAAGATGGAAGGTATGGAGTACGATAATGAGGGTAATAACTCTCTTGTTCTAGGCTCAAATGCAAGTAATCAGGCAGAGATGAAGTTGAAGGAAGTTTACGGTGATTTGACTGCTGCTTTCAAGTTCGTGACTAAGGATTCTTGCCGTTTCAATCCATACGTTTTCGCTGGTGTCGGTTACCGTTACTTGATGGAGAAAGATTCAGAGAAGTATATCGGAGCTGAGGGTGGTGATGTTGTTATCGCAGCTGGTATTGGATGTGATTACAGAATCAACGACCGTTTGGCTTTGTCTTACACAGCTCGTTATGGTTACACACTTGGAGATGACAAAGATCAGTATGAGTGTGGTAGCGCTAAAGATCAGCAGTTGATGCACAGCCTAGGTTTGAAGTTTGCTTTTGGTTCTCCTAAGGATTCAGATAAGGATGGTGTTGAGGATAAGCTTGACAAGTGTCCTAACACTCCACTTGGTGTAGCTGTTGACGCTAATGGTTGTCCACTTGATGATGATAAGGACGGTGTTCCTAACTATCTTGATAAGTGTCCTAACACACCAGCAGGTGTTCAGGTTGACTCACTTGGTTGCCCAATCGATACAGATGGCGATGGTGTTGCTGACTACCTAGATCAGTGTCCTGACACTCCAAAGGAGGCTGAGGTTGATGAGAACGGATGTCCTAAGGATACAGACGGTGACGGTGTTCCTGATTACCTAGACAAGTGTCCTGGTACTCCATCAGCTGCTAAGGGATTCGTAGACGAGAATGGTTGCCCAACAGATAAGGATGGCGACGGTGTTTACGACTTCGAGGATAAGTGTCCAGAGACTCCAGGTATCAAGGAGAACAAGGGATGTCCTGAAATCAAGGCTGAGGTTAAGCAGTTGTTCAAGAAGGCTCTTAACGGAGTTCAGTTCGAGACTGGTAAGTCTAAGATCAAGGGTAAGACTTCTTTCGCAATCCTTGACGATGTAGTTAAGGTAATGCAGGAGAATCCAGCTTACAAGTTGAATATCGGTGGTCACACAGATAACGTAGGTGATCCTGCAAAGAACATGCAGCTTTCTAAGGAGCGTGCTGCTTCTGTAAGAGAGTACTTGATCAGCAAGGGTGTTGATGAGTCTCGTTTGGCTGCTGCAGGTTACGGTGATACAGTTCCAGTAGCAAGCAATAAGACTGCTAAGGGACGTGCTGAGAACCGTCGTGTTGCATTCGAGGTTGAGTTCTAATAAGAATTTTCAATAAGTATTTGAGAAAGAATCGTCTCGGCGGTTCTTTCTCTTTTTTTTGACCAAAATTAAGCTATGCGTAGTATGATAGATGATTCAGAAGATATACTAGTATGGGATTCTGAGAATAATCCTGTTCCATCAAACGAAGATCAAAATCCAAGTGACGATGGCATGGAGACTTCGAATAATGAGACATCTGCTAATGATGCTGAATATACTGAAGAAACTGACAATTCCGTCTACGAAAAGAAATACTACAAGATTAGCGAGGTGGAATCTATTATTGGTGAAACTCAACCCACAATACGTTTTTGGGAGGATGCGTTTGCTGAATTAGGAAAAAACTTCTGTAGCCAGCGTTCACGTGGTGGTACAAGAAAATTCACAAAAGAGAATATAGAGAATCTCAAATTGCTTAAATTTTTGCTAAGGGAGCGACGTCTTACCATTGAGGGAGCAATTTCAGAAATCAAAAATGAGAAAAGACGAAATGCCAAAGAAAGAGCACTGATTCTTTTGAATGAGACTAAAAGTGAACTGAATAGCCTTATAGATGCGTATAATTTAATCCTTCATCAAAAATGTTAATAACTTATCTGGCTCGTTTGCCAATTCGTCTATAAAATTTGCCTATTTACGGATTTGTACTTGTTTTTAAATGCGTAAATTTTGTTTTTGTAAGGTTGTTTAGATACATTTGTGGCTTTACAATTATAATAGGGAGTATATGGGAAATATGTTTTTTAGAAAACTTACAACTATTATGTCAGTTGTCGTTTCTTTGGGAGTTTCGGCAACGGTAAAAATCAATGAAATTATGCCATGCAATATCACTGCATATATGGATGGCAATACATATGATTTCCCTTCATGGGTAGAATTCTATAATGACGGTGATCCTGTTGATTTGAAGGGAGCAACAGTCACTGCATATAAATCATCTGGAAAAGTTGATTGGAGTGGCGTGTTCCAAGAGAGCCATAAAATTCCAGCAGGATACAGTATCTTAGCATTTTATGGTGACGTCGAGACAAAACCGTCGTCTTCAACAATATTGGGAAGCTATCCAAAGAGTTTGGAATATAAGGCAGGTAAACTGGAATTTGTGTTTGCCGATGGTAGTGAAGTGTCGCTAACTCACCCACTGCAGTTGCCAAATGTCTCATATTGTGCAGATGGCTTTATGGAGCCAACTCCTGGAAAAAAGAATAGCACCGCTTATAAGACACGTGTGCCAGCTCCAACATTCAAGACAAAACCAGGTTTTTATTTTGGAGAGGAAGAAAAGAAAATCGAGTTGGTATGTGAAATAGACTCTGCCAAGATATATTATACAACAGATGGATCGACACCTACAGAAGAGAGCAAGTTGTATGAGGGACCTTTTGAAATCCATACTAATCATCCAATTAGAGCAAAAGCGTATGTCAACGGACAGTTGGCAAGTGATGTCTTGACTGGAACATTCATTTTGGAGTCGCCATATAAGGATCATTGCAAGGGAGATGATCTTCCTGTTGTATGTATATGTACAGATGACGTGTTCTTGAATGACGATGAGATCGGTATATGCACAAAGGGAAAGAATGGTGTGGCAGGAGCTTCATCGTGTGTTAGTGCTAAAGCCAATTATAATAGAGACTGGAACCGCCCTGCATATTTTGAGTATTTTGAGGACGGAGCTTTGAAATGCAGCCAGAAAATTGAGATTGGTGTTACTGGAGGATGTTCGCGTCAAGATTCTTATAAGACTAAGAGTTTGAAGATGAAAGCATCTAAGAAGACGGGTAACAATCGTCTTGGTTATACTAAATTCTTCAAAGAAAAGGACTTTTCAGAAATGAAGAGCGTCCAGATTCGTAATGGAGGTAACGCTTATGGATCATTGAGATGCCGTGACGGATTTATGCAGTCTATAGGTAAAGGATTAGGTGTTGATTATCAGGGATATCAGCCAGTAGCATACTATCTAAACGGTAAATACCAAGGTTTGATGGGATTGCGTGAGCGTACGAATGAGGATTTCATTTTCCATAATTATGGATTGGAAGAGGAAGAGATTGATGAAATCTCGATCAAGACAGAAAAACTCTCTGCTGTTGTAGGAACTCGTGACGCGTACGATGAGATGATTTCGTATGTGGAGAACCATTATTCTGATCCAGATTTCTATCAGCAGTTGTCTAAGAGAATGGATGTAGAGGAATATATCCATTGGCAGATTTTGGAGCAGTTTGTAGTGAATACAGACTGGCCAGGAAATAACACAAAGATTTGGCGAAAGAGAAACGGTGGTAAATTCCGCTGGATCGTTTATGATACAGACTTCGGATACGGAATGTATGAAGGATGGTCTCCTAACTATTGTAATGCAAACATGAACATGATGGATTTTGCAATGGGTGTAGGTGAGGCTGTCAACTGGGCTAATGGAACTGACACCGGAGGAGGTTATAGATTTGATGAAAAATCAAAGTGGAAGACTACTTTGTTCTACCACTGCATGCAGAATGAGGATTTCAAGTTGCGTTTTGTGACAGAATTCTTGAAGCAGCTAAACACTCGTTTTACAGAGGACAAGATTATGGCTAAGTGGGATTCCGTCTCATCTTTGGTCAAGAAAGATTTCTGCGCTACTGAGGCAATTCATGGAAGTGTTGATGACTATACAAATGGAATAAAGTCGTTTACTGCTGACAGATGCAAGAATATCAAGAGCCAGTTGCTTTCAAAATTCAAGATGTCTGACTCAAAGGTCAAGTTCAATTTTGAAGTTGTGCTTCCAGATGAGTTGTCTACCGTTGACTTTTTGTTCAACAAGGAGCTTATGAATGGGGATTCTTATACTTACAATTGTTATGATGGACAGAGAGTAAAGATTGAACCACAATTGCCAGCTGGTTACCGTGTTCAGAAGTGGTATTTGTCGGATCCTCTTGTTGAATCGAACGATTTGATTACAAAGAGCACTCAGTGGTCATATTTCTACGATAGTATTATGCCGGCTAAGAATTGGATGGATCCAGACTACGATGATTCAGAATGGAAGGTAGGTAAGGGTAAGTTCGGTTATGCGAGCGACAGAGACTATGACACTAAGTTGAATTATGGTAAGGATAAGGAAAACAAGTACATCACAGCATATTTCCGTACTAGTGTCGATTGTGCTACTGCCAACGATTTCAAAGAGATATCTGTAAATGTAATGTATGATGATGCTGTTGTCGTTTATGTCAATGGTAAGGTTGTAAAAGTTCGTAACTTGCCTAAAGACACAACATATTCATACGACATGTATGCAGAATTGGAGGAAGGATACGCAAATGATGAAGAGTGTTCATTTAAGATCGACGGTTCATTGTTCAAGAAAGGTAAGAATGTGATTGCCGTTGAGGTTCATCAGAATGAGCCAGGTAGTTCAGATATGACAATGAAGTTTACAGCTTCTTACGAGTCATCAGCCAAGTCTGAGGTTACTGGAGATGTCTTTGAAGGTAATGTTGGAACCGATATGACAGTTAAGTTGTACGTTGAGGAGGATCCGACATACGTAAGACCACAGTTGTTCATCAACGAAATCTGTTCGTCTAACAATAGAATTCAGGATGAGTATGGAGAAAAACCAGACTGGATTGAGATCTATAATGCCGGTGAAACTGATGTTGATTTGGCAGATATGGTCTTGGTAAACTTGACAAAACAAAAGAGTCATGTGTTCCCAAGATACCAGTCTGATTCTACTGTTGTGCCAGCCAAAGGAAGAGTCTTGTTGTGGGCTGACGGAAATGCGGAAGGTGGTCCGCTTCATTTGGGATTCAAACTTTCTGCTCTTGTTCCGATCGATTTGGCTTTGATCCAAAAATACAAAGGAGAAAACGACACATTGGATGTTTTGACTGCACAGAAACATGCCAAGAATGGAAGTTATGGACGTGAGACTGATGGCTCGTCAGAATTGGTTGAGTTTACTAATTGCTCTTTGGAAGATCATATAGGTCTTGAACTGCCAACTCCAAGATTGAAAAATGGTTCACTACTTTGTGATACTCCTACAGGTGATGATTCTATAGAGTCAAATGTGACAGTTTATCCAAACCCTGTTGACAATATTTTGTACGTAGAGGTTAGAGAAAATGGTGCACACCATATCCAGATTGTGGACTGTTTGTCTCGTAGGGTGGCAGAACTTGACTCTGATGAACGTGTTACAGAAATTGATGTTAATAGTTTGAGTTCAGGTGTTTATGTCATCACCGTCAACTCAGAAGATGCAATTTACACAACGAGATTTATCAAGAAGTAAAAAAGTTTGATAAAAAATCGCTATATAAATTGTCATAATATCAATTTTATGTAATTTTGTAGAAAATATTAAAGCAAATGAAATTTCGCAGACTACATAAGCATCATCATGAGCATCATATTGAAAATGATGCAAGTGAGCTTTGTATGTGTTCTGCAAAATAATTAATAGAAGAACGAAGGAGGCTTACTTGAAACGGTAGGTCTCCTTTTTTATAAAACCATTACAAATTCAAATTATGTTAAGAATAGCAGTTCAGGCAAAAGGACGTCTATTTGAAGAGACGATGACGATGTTGGAAGAGTCGAGCATCAAAGTAGAGTCAGGAAAGAGAACATTGTTGGTGAAAGCCAAGAATTTCCCTGTGGAGATTCTTTACTTGAGAGATGACGATATTCCTCAGGCAGT
>DCIP01000134.1 GCA_002317115.1 Candidatus Scybalocola fimicaballi | reverse complement strand
TTGTGTTCTTCTTGATTGTCAGACGTTCGTCTATTGGCAATGCAGAAGAGTAAACCTCCTTAACCATATTTCTTTTATCCTTTATATTTCAGCCATTGTAACATGAACATTCTTGTGTTGCAAAGCGTTTCCTATGAACACTCCTCTTTCGATTGTGCAGTCGTTGAAATCCCTGCCCTGCGCAATTTTCAGATAATCGCTCTCGATGAGATGCTTGCGGGTAGGATCAATGGAATACCATATTCCGTTGTCGTTGACCTCAATCCAAGCATGACTCTCGCCCTCACCTGGAATAAATCCGTTGACATATCTGCAGGCGATTCCTTTGCTTCTAAGGACAGCCAAGACGACGTTGGAGAAATCCTGGCAGACACCTTTACCTTGTGTGAAAGCCTCTATAGCGGATGTCTTTACTGTGGTAGAGCTCGACTCATACTTCATTCTCTCATGTAGAGCCTCAACAAAAGAGAGCGTGTCCTTTACGATATTTGTCTCAAACGAGCAGACATCGCTTGCAAATTTTTTCATTTCTTCGTTTGCCTCCGTCAATATTGTAGGTAGACGGAAGATATTGTTAGGCTCCTCCACGATCAGATGCTGCGACAACTGCACAATGCCTCTCGACGCGAAGGTGAACGACTTGTGTGGTTCACAAGTGCTACCAAAAATGAGTTCGTTACCGAAACCATCCGTCGACCTCATCAAATTCTTGCATGGCGACACTGAAAAATCCTCTTCCTCAATAGTTTGATACTTACATCTATAGGGAAGACATCGAAGTTTAAAATGGTGATCAGACACCTTACTGTCAAAAGTAATGCTTGTCTGATATGTAAACTGATAACTCTTCATTGCCTCTTATATTTCATTGCAATTATTAAAAGCACAGAGAGGTCTTCATTTTGCTCGAAAACGCCACCTGACTGTGCATTAAGGATATGATTTAGGAAATAGGGTTAGTATGTTCCGACAATTGAGTTGAGCAAAGAAAGAAGCTTCTCTTTGTAGAATGGCTCGTTAGTGTACTCCTTTGCTGTCAACAACTTGTCGATCTGCTCGATCACCTCGACGTCGTAGATATAAGGGACATATCTCAAATGAGTCTTTAGTCTTTCATAAAGAAGCTCAACTCTGTCGAAAGGATAGTCGAATCTCACACGGATATCAATCTGCTCGATTATCTTTCCAGCCATTAGGATAGCAAGTGCGTAATCGTTTAGCACTCTCTCCTCGATTGATCCCCACATTGATAGCAGGTTGTCTGTGATAGGCTGAAGATGAGTGATGTTTGCCTCATTTGTCTTAGCCAAAGAACTGATCTGAGCGATAGACATCTGGATGTATCCAAGAGTCTCAGATGTGATCTCCTCACGAAGCACCATCGCGTTGTCGTTGGCAAACTCAAGCTCTGCCGAGATGCTGAATGGATTCTGCTTGTCGTAAAGGAAACTCTTCACGAAGTTGGAAGGCGACTTGAAGTCAGCATCCAAGCTAAGGTTCTTACAATACTCCTCGTAAGCCTCAGCATCACCGTCGATCATCTTATCGTAGTAAGCACGAAGGAGGTGAAGGTTAAGATAAGTTCTTTCTGCATAACGGCCAAGCCAAAATAGTTTGTCTGCCTTTGCTGTTGATATAGTTCTTGCGTTCATGTGATTAAATTTTATTTCGTTCGTTGTGATAAATTTATATTGTGATCCCTTTGGTAGGGGCAGGTTTCATGCCTGCCCGCCAATCAGGATATATTAGTCTTCCATAACCCAAGTGTCCTTGAATCCACCACCCTGTGACGAGTTGACTACAAAAGAGTTAGGGTTGCGTGAGAAACGAGTCAAACCGCTCTTCCAAACCTTAGTCTCTTTTCCTGTAAGGACGAATGCTCTCAAGTCGGCCTTTCTCTCCACATACTCACCGTTTTCGATGATCTCAAGATCCTTGAAGTCGATAACCTCCTGAGCGATCCATCTGCGTGGCTCCTTGTCGACAAGATCATACATTTCCTTCAAGTGTTCAGCGTCCAAGTCTCTACCGAATACCACACCGTAGCCTCCTGCCTCGCTAACATCCTTGATAACAAGTTTGCTAAGGTTCTCAAGCACATACTTCTTATCTTCCTCGAAGTAAGGCAAATAAGTTGGTGCGTTCTTAAGGATTGGCTCCTCACCAAGATAATACTTGATCATCTTAGGCACGAAGTAGTAGATACCCTTGTCGTCAGCCACACCGTTACCGATACCGTTCACGATAGCCACATTACCCATAGCGTAGATCTGCATGATGTTTGGAACACCAAGAACAGACGACTCCTCGAAAGTAAGCGGATCCATATATTCGTCTGATACACGACGGTAGACAGCTCCGACTCTCATCTTCTCACCTGAGATATCCTTGTAGAACAACATGTCGTCCTCCACAATCAAATCTCCTGGGAAAGCAAGTACAGCACCCGACTTCTCAGCCAAATATGAATGCTCAAAGAAAGCTGAGTTGTAACGACCTGGAGTAAGGATGACGTTGATACCACGGCCATCGTTGACATAATCCATAGTCTCCTTTAGAAGATCCGAGTAGTTACGGTTGTCAGCCACATGATTGTTGACAAAAGTTTCAGGGCTCACCTTTCTTGTGATGTTTCTTGCGATCATAGGATAAGAGGCACCTGACGGGATTCTCAAGTTATCCTCCAAGATGTACCAAGTACCGTCCTTAGCCTGAACCAAATCGATACCAGCGATATGGGCAAAAATACCTTTCGAAGGTGTAATACCCTCACACTCCACAAAATAGCCTTTGGAAGAATAAACAAATTCAGATGGAACAACACCGTCTTTTATAATCTTCTTTTCGTTGTAGATGTCTAAAAGAAAAGCGTTCAGAGCATTACATCTCTGAATAAGACCTTTTTCCAAAACTGTCCATTCGTCATGGGAGATAACACGTGGTACAGAGTCGAATGGGAACAACTGCTCGTTGAACACCCCATGTTTGTAAATACCAAACTTGACACCAAATCTCTCCATCCATGTGTTAACGGCGTCCTTATGTCTAATAAGCGTTTCCATAGATAATTCGTTTTATGTTCTTTATTCGTTGTGATTAATCTTCACTGCAAAAGTATAAAAGGTTTTTAAACCACCAAAATAAAATCAACAAAATGTTACAAATATTTTTAAGATTCTTTCATTTTGCTAACTGATTTAGTTTTAAGAATGTCATTATGATTTCTAATATCAAAATTTGCACACATATTGTCAATTTGTGCACAATGTAAATTTATATGCATAATTTGGCCATTATGTATAAATTATTGCATATTTAAACTATGAATTCTGTATAAAAATTAAGATTTAGCCATTCAGAATTCTGCATATAAAAAAATCCACAAGATGGACACTTACCAACCATCTTGTGGATCCCAATATACGAATGATTTTCTCACATAACGGTAGCCCCAAAACTTTTCCTGGAATCCAAACTGAGTGGTAGAGATGAGTCCACCAGATAGGGTAAACTTATTGTGGTGCCACTTTACCATAGCATTCTTGATATAAGCGTGTGAGTGAAGAATCCGTTGTGGAAATTTGTAAAAACTTGAATGATTGCTTTTCCTTGAATCTCTTCGGAAGGTTGTTCACTCTGCGCATTTGCAGTGAAACCGGTACAAGCAAGTATGCCTGCCAAAATCGTTTTTGTTTTCATCGTCATAAATTTTCTGTTTGACGCTGCAAAATTCTAATCAAAAGATTGCAGGATTATGACAAACTTGTGACGATTCTGTTAAAAGGGCAATTACCATTTATCCGTTTTGATAATCAATCAACAATTATTAAATTCGCATTTGATTCAATGAGATTAGAAATTTATAATTAATAAAAGCGAAATTTTTATAACATGAGAAAAGCTATTTTGTTGGTTGCCATACTACTAAATGCAATCAGTGTTTTTGCAAGAGGCAACAAACTTTTTTACGACCCAAATACAAAACATGAAATCGGTGCCGGTATAGGTCACTTAACCTTCACAAATATATTGGATAGTCCAAATATTTTTAGCTGTGATGATGACGAAAAACCCATCAAAAAAGAATATTCTTATACTCCAGCCTTTAATGTTCATTACTATTATAAATTACATAAAAGAGTGAAATTAGGTATGGACATCACTTGGCAGAAAAATAAAACGGATATTGTTTTCTCGACATCTTATTACAACAACTATATCAATAATTTAACCAAGAAATTAGAGGATACTCGTGGGACTATATATGAAGAATACTTCCAAAAAGAGCTCGAATTTTATAAAAATCACTATGATCAGTGGCAGAAAGAGTGTGGCACAAAAACATACAACCATTTAATTTTAGTACCTCAAATCAAACTTACATGGGTTAGCAGAGAACATTTCGCTTTTTATCAACGTTATGGTATAGGTTTGAACTTAGGATTCATTAAAGATATAGACGACGAAAAATATACTGAAGCTTGTCCTGTTCCATGCGTAGCTTTTCTTGGTCTTGAGTTTGGAGGAAAAAAACTCAGAGGTTATTTCGAAACAATAGAGTTGAGTGCACAAGGATTATTCCATGCAGGTATCAAATACGATTTTTGATTAACCCTTATTTTTGTTTTTTGCAACCTAATTGCAGAACATTGATTCTATCTTTGCGACAAACCAATAAAAATAAGATGAAAACAGTTTACAGAAAGATATCACTTCCTGCCAATATAGATACAGTGTTTGAACTATTGACAGATTTAAAGACTCTACAATATATAGCTTTCCCGTTTGCCTCCTTCAAACCCATTTCCGATGAGCAAAAAATAAAATGGGAAGAAGGACATTCTTTTTCTTTCAAATTCTCACTATTTGGGTTCATCCCATTTGGAAAACACCTCATTAATGTGATTGATTTTAAGAAGACGGGAATTTACACAAAAGAAAGCAATACCTATGTGCCCATTTGGAATCATAGAATCAAACTGACGGATAATGGCGACGGTACTACAGAATACAGTGATGAAGTAGAAATTGAAGCCGGATGGAAAACATTCATTGTTTGGTGTTGGGCAAACTGTTTCTATGTGCACCGTCAAAAGAAATGGATCAAGCTGTTAAAGAAAAAGTCAGCAAATATGTTTTGATTCTGGACTTGTTGAATCCAATTCTGTCGTTTATCCCTTGATCGTCTTCAAATACACCACCGTCTGATACAAACCTCTCGTCGCAGCGTATGAAAGGAAGGCAATCCACAACACGTCCGATCCTAAAGTATTGGACATCGTATAATAAATCGTAAAAAAGACAGCCGCCGCCAATAGAAGCGATATGCTCATGTGTTTCGACAATAGTTTTCCTACGTAGATTCCATCCCACAAGAAGGCTGCAAACGACATTATCGGTATCAACGTCGCATACAATCTTAAATCTTTGGATGTTTCCCTCACAGCATCATCGTCTGTAAGCAAGGAAACAATCGGAGTCAACCCTACTCCATAGATAACGGCAAACATTATCGCCATTACAACTCCGATATTGAATAATCGCTGTACTGTGCGACGTTGCTCTTCCATCTGACGTGCTCCTTCCGTCTTTCCTATTATCGCCTCGCCAGCAAAAGCGAAGCCGTCCATGAAATAGGAGAAGAAGGTGAAAAACTGCATAATACATGCGTTGACTGCCAACACTAATTCTCCGTAGCTACTTCCGAAAAGAGTGAAGCAAACCGTCACAGCAATCATACAAAGATTACGGACAAAGATAAGTGAATTGACTTTGAAAAAACTTAATATTCCGTCGAAAGGATGACTAAAATCGGCGTATTGACCGATTCTTTTGTATGCGGTTAAATAAATATAAAGGCAAAAGGCTGTGCCTAAATATTGCGCGACGACGGTGCCAAGGGCAATTCCTTCAATTCCAAATCCACAGGCGAATACGAAGATTGCACTCAGCAATACGTTGAGCATATTCTCTCCGACTGCGATATACATCGTCGACTTGGTGTTCTGCATTCCTACAAGCCATCCCTTAAATGTGTAAGTGGCGAGCGACGCAGGAGCTCCCAAGAGGCAGATATTGATATATCTCGACGTGAGTTCCTCCGTCTCAGCAGATGCTTGTGAATATCTCAATACTAAATCTATAATCCATCCTTTTATCAGCAGAATTGCAGCCGCTCCAACCATGGCAATCACAAG
>DCIP01000018.1 GCA_002317115.1 Candidatus Scybalocola fimicaballi | reverse complement strand
CACCTCACATATTAGGAGGACTTGGAACGGCAAGCTACGGATTGATTAAAGGAATGTCCCTACACAAAGATATGGACATCACCTTAGTGTTGCCTAAGCCATGGGGCGATGAAGACCAGAGTTTCTTGAAAATCATTGCAGCAAACAAAGTGCCGATTGTCTGGCAGGATCCCGACAGCAAGTTTCTAAGCGACTCGTTGGAAGGCAGAATGAGCAACGACGAGTACTACCACTTCAGAAACTGCATCTGTGAGGACAACCGTTTTATCGGAACAGACGGAATCGGAGCTGTAGGTTTCTCAGGACGTTACCCTGACAATCTGCTTGAAGAGATCCGTAACTACGTCGCTGTGGCGGGAGTAGTATGCCGATCAAACGATTTCGACATCATCCATTCACACGACTGGCTAACATACAACGCCGGAGTCAAGGCAAAACAGTTGACAGGCAAACCACTTGTCATCCATGTTCACGCCACTGATTTCGACAGAAGCCGTGGAAATGTAAACCCTACCGTCTACAGCATTGAGAAGTACGGTATGGATATGGCAGACCATATTATCACAGTGAGCAACATGACAAGAGACACTGTGATCAACAAATATCATATCGATCCAAGAAAGGTGACAACAGTGCACAATGCCGTGACACCGTTGAGCCAGGAGATTTTGGACATCAAGCCAAACAACAACACTGGCGACAAGATCGTGACATTCCTTGGACGAATCACAATGCAGAAGGGTCCTGAATTCTTCGTGCAGGCAGCAAAACAAGTGTTGGACAGAACACCGAATGTACGCTTCGTAATGGCAGGTGGAGGCGACAAGATGGCCGAGATGGTTGACCTCGCGTCGGCATACGGCATCGTCGACAGATTCCACTTCACTGGATTCTTGAAAGGAAAGCAAGTATACGAGATGCTTAAGAGCAGTAACCTTTATATCATGCCGTCGGTGTCAGAGCCATTCGGAATCTCACCTTTGGAGGCAATGCAGTGTGGCGTGCCAACAATCGTGTCGAAGCAAAGTGGATGCGCTGAGATTCTGTCGAAGGTCATCAAAGTGGATTATTGGGATATCGACGCTACTGCCGACGCCATCCACTCAATTGTAACCAACGACGCTTTCGCTGAATACTTGAAGGTGGAAGGAAAGAAAGAGGTAGATGAAATAAAGTGGGAATACGCTGGAGACAAAGTCATCAACGTGTACAACCAAGTGCTAGGCTACAAATAAATTACGAACAATTAAAAAGTTAGATATATGAAGTCGATTTGTTTTTACTTTCAGATACATCAGCCGTTTCGACTAAAAAGATATAGATTTTTCAATATTGGCGCTGACCATCACTATTTCGACGACGCTAATAACGAGGCTATTATAAAGAGAATTGCGCAGAACAGCTATATTCCGGCTAACAACGCAATGCTTCAGATGATTAAGGAGAGCAAGGGAGCATTCAAGGTTGCATACTCAATCTCAGGATTGGCATTGGAGCAGCTTGAGCAATATTGCCCAGAGGTGATCGACAGTTTCAAGAAACTTGCAAAGACAGGTTGTGTGGAGTTCCTTGGTGAGACATACGCCCACTCTTTCGCATCACTACGCAAAGAAAACAATGAGTTTGAGAAACAGGTAGAGGCTCACTCAAAGAAGATAGAGGCATTGTTCGGACAAAAGCCAAAAGTGTTCAGGAACTCAGAGTTGCTATTCTGCGACGATATGGTCGACAGAGTTGCGAACATGGGATTCGACGGAATGTTGGCAGAGGGAGCACCACAGACATTAGACTGGAAGAGCCCTAACTATGTATATTGTTCGGCAGCAAACCAGAGAATGAAGCTTCTTTTGAAGAACTGTGGAATGAGCGACGACATCGCATACAGATTCTCCGACTGGGGTTGGAAAGAATTCCCGTTGACAGCAGACAAGTTCGCAAACTGGATCATGGACAATCCAAACGAGCAGGTAGTCAATCTATTCATGAACTACGAAGTTTTGGGTGAGATTCAGAACGCCAACACAGGTATCTTCGATTTCTTCAAGGCACTACCAAAGGTTGCAGCAAGCAGAGGAATCAAGTTTGCCACTCCATCAGAGGTGATCAACAACAACAAGCCTGCAGATCAAATCTCAGCACCCCACCCTACAACATGGGCAAACGCAACTAAGGATCTATCACCATGGCTTGCCAATTCAATTCAGAACGAAGCATTCAATAAATTGTTTGCATTGGCAGATAAAGTCAACAGATGCTCCAACAAGCAGATTGTAGACGATTGGTACAAACTACAGTCGACAGACCATTTGTACTACATGAGCACAGCATACTACAATCAGACATTCTGTCCTTACGATTCGCCATACGACGCATTCATCAACTACATGAATGTCATGTCTGACTTCAGCAAACGCGTCGACAGTTTCTTCCCTGCAAATGTAAGCGAAGAGGAGTTGAACTCATTAGTCAAAGAGAAACTTGCTTTAGAAGCAGAATTGGCAGCGTTGAAGGCAGGAAAGAAAGCTCCAAAAGCAGAAAAGACAGCAGAGGAAAAGCCAGTCAAGAAAGCCACAAAAAAGGCACTAAAAGCAGAGGAGACAAAGCCAGCGACGACAGAAGTAAAAGAGAAGAAGACAAAAAAGCAAGCTGCTAAATAACTTTTCTTCAACATATTAAAAAGCACGTTTTATCCAAAACGTGCTTTTTTTATTCCAAAAGAGTAAAAAATTAAAAAAAAGAACATATCAAATCACATTCATTACAAATAAAACTTTATATTTGTGTAAAAATTATGTGGATTGTATAAAAAATAAGTGGAATATGGAAAAGGAAAACATGCGTACATCAGTCCCTATGGAGGGATTGACACTTGAGACAAGCGTCATTTTGGCTGTTAAGAACGGTCGAATCAGCGAGGCCATCACATTGTTGGCAAACAAAGAGCTAAAGGATGCCAATTACAATTTGACATTCGAGCAGGCATTGGTGGTGTTCTTGCTTAACTTCTACGACGGTTTGACACAAAGAGACATCGCTATCTCACTTGACAAGGATAGCCCAAGCATCACACGTTTGATTGACGAGCTTGAAGGTTTGAAGATGTTGGAGAGAAAAAGCGACCCTAATGACAGACGTGCTAAGAACATCTACCTAACTAAGAAAGGTAAGGATGTTGTTCCTGGCATCATCGAGGTCACAAAAGTTGCATTCAAGAAGGCATTCAAGGGAATCAGCGAGAACGAGATCAATGTTATGCAGAGCGTCTTGAAGCGTATGATGGACAACATGCGTGCTGAGACAAGCGCACAGTAAACCCATCTCCAAAATTGAAATCAACAGACCTGAGGCATTCCGCTTCAGGTCTTTTTTTATAATACAAACTTTACATGAGTTTCAATGAGTCTTCATTATATTATGAAGATGATATAGCAGTTGTCCAAAATGAGATGCCTATATTATTGCATCCAAAAGTTAATTAAATTGAAAATAGATGTTAAATAATGTAAAAATCCATTTTAGAATTTGCAGAATACTAATTTTGTGTCGTCTTAAAAATACGCATGTTTTTAAGGCTTGGGTTTATTTGACATGTGATATGGCGGTAACTCAATTTGTATTATTCCACAATTTTTAAGTATCAGTATAAAAAGAGGAATAAAACAAACTTTTCCATAATTTTTACATGGGAGACGGGCACACCGTCTCCTTTTGTTTTTAAAGA
>DCIP01000207.1 GCA_002317115.1 Candidatus Scybalocola fimicaballi | reverse complement strand
AGGTCGGGGCTTAGCGGTGTGCCCGTCAATGTGTCTGACCCGTGCCACCATAGCACCGAGTAGTCGCCCTCTTCTGTTAGGTCCAACTCGACTTCGCCCTTGCCTTCGCCTTCGCAGAACTCTGCCTTGTCCTTGCGGATCTTGGCAGCGGGAACCTTGTTAAACTTAATATAAATTGTATCCGCTGTTTTACATGTACCATCTGGATACAATGCGTCTACAGCATACAATACTACCGGCATCTCAGTTCCGCCTAACGCAACGTCGTCATAGTCAACAACCTTGTCGGCTATAACATCATTCAAAACCAATTTTGCATCAGACATAGACCCTGGTTTCTCTGCCTCGAACCACTTGATTGCATATCCAGTCTTACCGAAATCAGGAGAAGCCCATGAATCTTTATCTGGTGTGATATCCTCTACCTGAGAAAGCGTAACACTCTCTCCATAACATAGAGAAATAACATCTTTCTTATTCTTCTTTTCTTTTGAATCTTTATCTGCTTTAATCTTAATCTTCGACTTAGGTGATGTACACTCAGGACAACTGATCAAACACTCAATAGGTTCCGAGATTGTATATGACGCACAAGGATCATCGGCATTGTAATCTTCATCCGCAGTAGAAGAAAGAGTGTAATCACTACCTGCGATAACTCGGAAATATACCTTATCATCAGAAGTCAAACCAACAAATGGGTTAGAACCTGCCTTGAGTTTAAGAACTTCAGTTGGATTACCAATTCTCTTCCAAGACTTCTTGTCCTCTGGAGTCAAAGTCCACTGATACAAGTAACGAGTATTCTTAGCGCCACCAAAATAGTTAGTCAACATTTCTGATGGTTTAGCATAAATCTCAATCTCATCATCTGAGTTGTCACAAGTGACAGTATCAGTCTCAAATGTATTTATATCAAAATAAGCCTGCAAAGACGGAGCCGCACAAGCACGAATGATAATATCATCAAGAACCAAGTCATTACCATTCTGGTCTGTATTCTGGTTGTTGACAATTTCTAGTTTAATAGCATCATTCTTCTCCAAGAAAATCTGACCAGAGATCTTTACCCAATCACCAGTACCACCATCCTTAGGCAATGTTTGAGTAGCTCTCTTTTCTACCTTATTTGCAGGATTACCAATCTCAGTCAATCTTACTGTAACGTCGACAGGGTTATATGCACCGGCTGCAGAAGAAGTAAAGATCGTGATATAGCACTCAAAGAACAACTGTCTGTTCTGACATAGATTAGTAATATCACGCTCATAAATATTCTGACCTCCTGTCTGGTCCTTACAGTTGATCAACAAACAACATCCTTCTGCAGTACCTGAATGGTCAAAATGAATACCCTTTTGTAGTTTGATACCGTGCAAATCCGCAGCCCACTGCAAATCAGCACCATCCATACCTTTATACTGCTCACCATAACCTCTCAATACACCAGCGACAGTATACTCACCATCCACCAATGGACCTTTACTTTGGAAAGTACATCCCAATGGAGCATCATCCAACTCATATCTAAATGGTACGGAAGTTTTCTTTGTTACCTGAACTGGATTGGAAATATCTGAATAATCCCAAACTTTATAAGTCTTACCTGTTTTATCAGAAAGATCAAATTCTCCAAAGTCATCCTTAAATACGACCTTACGAGAAGCAGGCACTGAAACACCAGCCTCATTGATAATCTCACAACACTTCTCAGTCTTTACAGTCAACTTATTTGAATCAAATGTCACACCGCCATAAGTGACTTTCAATTGTAAATTGTAAGTTTTCTCACCTGCAGGCGTTTCAAAAGAATAATTCTGAGCAGTAGCTCCTGGTATTGGAGAATTTCCGTCATACCATTGATATGTAGCACCTTCGTAAACACCCTTCAATTTAAGATTAGCGATTTCACCCGCACATATTGTCTCACCATCTTCCGAATAGATCTGAGGATCAATAGAACCATAAACCTCAATAGATGTGATCTGAATTGAAGCACAGTTCTGACCCATATACTGACTATTCATATTGATATTGACAAAATATGAACCCTCAGCATCGGCTGTTCCTGTGGATGACGTATACGTCGCAGTCTCTCCATGCTTGATTTGAAGACCATCCTTTCCAGCAGTCAAATTATATTGATCTGGTTGCTCAGCCACCTTAATAGCTGTCTGCTGACTACCTGTCGCACTACATTTCAATAATTCGTAACCAGGATTGTCAGGATCAATAATTGAACGATACTTAACCACCAATTTTACAGGTGAATTTGGAGCCAATCCACCTACACGATAACTCAAAATTGTCTGATTCGATGTTCCACTAAAACGACTCCATAGAACTCCCCAATCCTCAGTCGTATCATCAATATAATGCAAAGAGTCCAATTGGATAGGGTTTCCAGTAATAGCCATAAACTCACCATCATGGAAATGCGATTTGATACGCTCACCCTTATTGGCAGTTAGCTTACTATACTCATACTCAAGATCAGCACTTTTAGACGGCTGTGTTCCCGTGAAAGTAAGTTCTCCACCAAAAACTCCTGTCATTTTGATCTCATTAATACCAACATAGGCCTTTCCTGCCGCTGGCACAGAAGGATCAAAGTCGGTACCTCCAACAAGGACTTGTTTTCCTTGAGCAGATGCACCCGCCACCGCACCTAAAGATAAGAGCACGGCTAAAGCAAAACGCTTAATAAAACCACTACTTTTCATATATGTTTTACCCTATTAAATTACAAATTAATTTTTAGAACTCAAAACAATTCTCATTTTATACACTTATTCAAAATGAGAAAGCAAAAATATAAAAAAAAAGACAAATATGTAGTTTTTTAAGAAAAAACAATCCAACAACATAGCTGTAGATACAATATGAAAGGCTCAAAATGAAAATAATGTTATATACAATTGAGACTTTATTAACTCGAACTAAAACAAAAAAGGCAAGATGTATTTGCACATATAAAATTAATGCAGCAAAAATTTCCAAGAAAGAAAAAAAATAGTCAAATTTGCAAAATAAATAAATGCGAATAAATTTTCAGTTATGGAGAGCAAATTAATTGGTATCATCGGTGAAAACGCTGGTGTTGTTTGGAGATTCTTGAACGCATCTTCAAGTGAGAAATTCTCTTTCGAACAATTAAAGAAGGGAACTAAGCTAAAGAACGACGAGCTGTCAGCCGCAATCGGTTGGTTAGCAAGAGAAAACAAAATTCAAATCGAGGAAAATGGTTCAAAAGTACTATATAGTGCGATTGAATTCTTCTTCTAAAAGACAAAAAAGCGATTGGGGAATCCAATCGCTTTTTCATTTTATTTGATAATATCAATAAATATGGCAAGGCACGAAATCAAAAATCTCTTCGCTGTCTATTTTTTTGATTGTTTCTACCAATAATGAAATTATAGCATCGACGTCGCGAAGATCACACACTTCCACGGGGGTATGCATATATCGATTAGGTATAGAAATCAATGCGGTAGCCACACCTTCTCTTGTCAACTGAATCTTACAAGTGTCCGTACCACCAGTAGCCGATGAATTGGTTACATTCTGATATGTAATACCCTTCTCTTCTGCAGTGTCCTGTAATAGTCGAACCAATGCAACGTTATTGTCTGCGTGATGACGAATGACAGCACCGTCGCCCAACTTACATACTCCATATTTCTTAGGAGAACAATCTGGAACATCCGTCGCAAAACCGACATCTAAAGCAAATCCTACCTGTGGATTTACCTTAAACGCACTTGTCTCAGCACCACGACATCCGACCTCCTCTTGTGAGGATGCCACTCCATATACACCAATCTTCAAATTTTCTTTTGATAGACGACGGATTACCTCAGCCACTATAAATGCTCCAATTTTGTCATCCAACCCTTTGCTTGAAATTTTATGTTTTCCAAGGAACGCAACATTAGAGACAACCGCAACAGGATCTCCTACTTGTACCATCTCTTTTGCCTCTTCTCCTGATTCTGCACCTATATCCACCCACAGTTTGTCAAGATCAAGAGCCTTAACTCTTTCATCGGTTGTTTGAAGATGTATCGGTTTCTTTCCAATAACCCCCCTTACCTTTTTTCCTCGTGAAAGAATAACGACTTCTGTGCCAGGAACAGTCAACAAGTCAATACCTCCATGCTTGCGCACATAAATGTAACCATCTTCATCAATATGCATTACCTGAAAACCGATTTCATCAATATGGCCACAAAGCATAACCTTAAAATCTGCGTCAGGATTAATGATACCGTATGAATTGCATAACACATCGCAATCAACTGCCGCAAACTGATGAACATAGTCCATCCAACAATGGGCAGCTTCCATTTCATACCCAGAAGGTGAATATGTAGAGAGAAGATTCTCTAAAAATCCGACGCTGCTCTCGTCAATGTTTTTGTAATCTGATAAATTCATAATCTAAACTTTACAATACAAAAGTAATAATAATGTAATGTACAACTGCTATACTATCACCTAATTTAAAACAAAAAAGCGATATTCTTTCGAACATCGCTTTTTACCTATTATCAAATTCTTATTATCTACAGAAATGCTGTGTCTTACAGAACGAGTAACCAAGCATAACCTCATGGTCACCATTATTATGTCTATTCAATTCTGTCAAACCAAGACCGTATGTATATCCGATATTGAATTTCTTAATTCTAACACCACCCATTGGTCTCAAACACAATGGCTGTGCATTGTCCTGATCCAATACATGACGATACAAAAGTTCAACCCAATATCCAAAGTCCTTACCTGGAACATCCTGCATAAACTTCAAATGGAAGTCTAACTGACGTTTTTTCTCAGTATCAAATTTGAACATTGCCCCTGGCTCAAACTGCATACCATCCCCCAACTGGAAGTCATAACCCAAGAATATATATGGGTTAATTGGACGTACAGGCTCTTCCTTACCCAACTCTTCCAATTTAACAGGAATCAAATTTGCGACTGTTAAACCTGCAAAGAAATTATCAAACAAGAAATATGTACCGAAAGATGCGTTGAAATAGTATCCCTTATCCTCTCCTCCGTTTACAATTACCTGGTCTGTTGTTTCCTTCTCAAATAGAGTATTAGTGAAACCATAATTATTTACATTACATGCAATCGCAAAAGACAACTGACGACGAATATCTCTCTGCTTCATCATATATCCACGAGTACTTCCACCCGACAACGGTATATGATATCCGAGAGATACCTGTCCTCCCTTACGCAATGAGTATCCATTTTTGTCTAGATACAAATAAGCACCAATTCCTAAGCGCTCCAAACCTCCGCGTAATCTAGTACGAAAACTTAGTGTAGTCGTACGTGGAGTTTCTCCTTCTGAGCCATCCATTCCCGTCCACTGAAGCTTTCCTGTCAACATAAAGTGTGTACAACGCTCAGCACCAGCAACAGCGGGGTTGACCAAGTAATAATTGTAATAATACTGATCATAGACGATCTCATCTTGCGCTTTTAGTCCTGTCTGAGATAGCAAGACCATAGTCAATGCTACTAGAATGTGTTTTATCTTCATTTTTCAACTATTTTGCAACAGTTCATAAATAATGGTAATTAGAAATAGGTTTTATCCTAATTCATTTTCTAATGTTTGGCAAATATAAATAAGTTTAATAAAACGTGCAATACTTTTTTACTTTTCTTTACATATTTCTTATTAATATGCTGCTTTATCTCCTTTTATCATATTAAAAACAGTCTGAAATATGATTCTTATATCAAACCAAAAACTCCAATTTTCTATATACCACACATCGTGTTGTACTCGGCCTACCATTTGGCTGATATCCGATGTCTCGCCTCTAAATCCATCTACTTGAGCCCATCCAGTGATTCCTGGTTTTGCCAAATGACGCACCATATATTCATCGATCAACTTTGAATACTCCTCTGTCTGGCTTACCATGTGAGGTCGTGGTCCAACCACCGACATATCTCCCAACAACACATTGACAAATTGTGGCATCTCATCCAAATTTGTTTTTCTTAACACCGCTCCAACTTTGGTAATACGAGAATCACCCTTTGTCGCCTGCAATTTATCAGCTTCCGCATTTACTTTCATAGTACGGAATTTCAAGCAATAGAAATCTTTTCCATTCTTTCCAGTTCTTTTTTGTTTAAAGAAGACAGGGCCTGGAGAAGATAATTTAACCGCAATGGCAATAATAACATATACCGGAGACAACATTATCAACACTGCCAACGAGAATACGATATCAAACACTCGTTTTCCAAAACTATTCCAAGGTTCTTCAAGTGGTTCATCTCTAAATAAAACCATTGGAATATTAGCGACGTCAACTAATGAAACGCCCTTCTTAATATATCTCTGAAAATCTGGCACTATTAAGCTTTTCACAAAATAACGTTCCGCTTCCTTTAATATTTCAAGAGATTTCTGATCGTCGCTTGCCGGCAATGCACTAATAACTTCATTGACACGTCCAGACCTTATCATCTCCATCGCATCATGCAGTCCTCCCTTTACAAGATTAGCGTCAACTTTATAATCTGAAGATTCGATATCATCATATATTCCAAGCACATCATAGCCTTGAAATCTACTCTTCAACAATTCATCATATACTTTTGCAGCCACCTGACCAGCACCCAATATGATAACCTTACTACAGTTTTTTGGCAAATGTCTCCAATAACGATAAAAATTTCTTGCCGCATATCGCCATAAAAAGACTACAACATATAATAATGTGAAGAATAAAGCAAAAAACTTCACAGAAAACTTTATATGTGAAAGAACAAATGCAACTACCAATATCAAAGAAAACAAGAACACAGTGCGGAACACTTTCGACATGATTCCTTCAATAAATGCAGTCGGCTTGTCAAATATCATTCCATGTTGAGAAAATGATACAGCATAAGCCAATGTTGATAATAGGTGCAATACCTCCCTATTTAAATATGGATCAACTAAATATCCAAAAAAATGAAGCAAAATCGCAAGAAGCAAATTCAACAATAGCAACTCAACGACAAATGCTACACCTTTGAAAAATATATTTTCGTAATTAACAAACATATCTTACTTGTAAATTAACCACTTACTTAACTTGTTTATGTCTTTTCTCTTTTTAAGATGCAGACTAAAAACAAAGATAGTGAGTTTTGCCGACATTCAAGCAAACAATTCACAAAAATTGTTTATTCATTACCAAATGTTGGCTCTCCTACTTGGATCTATATACATTGAATCCTTTTCAGTAACACCAAATGCATCATACCATTCGTTGATATGAGGAACTGCTCCATTAACTCTCCATTTTCCTAATGAGTGTGGGTCTTCTTTTGTTCTGCGAATGATTTCTTCTGGACGAATATTGTTGGCCCATACTCCCGCATACGACAAGAAGAATCTCTGTTCAGGTGTAAATCCGTCAACTTCTGTCAAAGGATTTGTCTTCATAGCTCTCTTCAATGCATTGAAAGAAATTTTCAATCCACCATGATCAGCCAAATTCTCTCCCAACGTGAATTTACCATTTGCGTACACTCCTGGAGCTACTTCAATTCCATTGAAATATTCCATAATACTACTTGAACGAAGTGTAAACAAAGCGGCATCTTCAGGAGTCCACCAATCTTTTAGGTTTCCATCTACATCGAACTGTCTTCCTTGGTCATCATATCCATGTGTCATCTCATGACCAATAACAACTCCGATCGCTCCATAATTATATGCGTCATCAGCATTCATGTCAAAGAATGGTTTCTGCAAAATTCCTGCAGGAAAACAAATCTCGTTTGTCGACGGATTGTAATATGCATTCACTGTCTGAGGATACATGTGCCACTCTGTCTTATCCACTGGTTTACCTGCCTTCTCAAGCATAATATCAGCCTTGAATCTACTGATTTTCTTTGCATTATTCCAAAGATTATCATCTGTAATGTCAAGCGATGTATAATCTCTAAACTTATCTGGATAGCCAATCTTTACTGTTAGTCCAGCCAACTTTTCTTTTGCTTTTGCTTTGGTTGCATCTCCCATCCAGTTCAAGCTATCCAAACGTTCAGCGTACGAATCTTGCAGATTCTTAACAAGTTGCACCATTCTCTCTTTGTGCGATGCAGGGAAATATTTTTCAACATACATCTCTCCTATAGCTTCGCCCATAGCACTTTCAAGTGTGGAGACTGCTCTCTTCCATCTTGGTGATGGTTCCTGTCTGCCCGACAACACTTTGCCATAGAAATCAAAATTTGCATTGTATATCTCGTCCCCGAGCGAAGTCGCAGCTCTATCTATCAACTGCCAAGTCATGTAGTTTTTCAAAACTGAAAGTTCTTCGCTTTCAATCAATTCGACAGCCTTCTTAATAGGTGGTATCTGAGAAACATTTATCGAATCCTCCTTCAATCCGAATTTTCCAAAATATGCATCCCAATCAAAACCAACAAAATCTTCCTTGAACTGACTGTATGTGATTTTGTGGTAATTGTCATTAGGAACTCGCAATTGTTCTTTCGTATAGAAAGATGACGCTAACGCAGTCTCGATTTTCATCACGTCTTCCGTACACTTCTTTGCATCTTCCTCTGAACGTCCAAACAACTTGAACATTCTTTCCACATGAGAAACAAACTGTTCTCGTATGTTTATCATTGCAGAGTCCTTCTGCGAAAGATAATAGTCACGACTGCCAAGAGATAGTCCACTCTGATATGTATGGAGCATATTCATCTTGCTGTTCTTGTCGTCGGCTCCAATATAGAAAGTAAAGAACACATCGACGTCGATCTTATGAAGATCAGCTATCAAAACAGGAAGCTGATCTTTGCTTTTCACTGAATCTATCGATAGTAGATCTTCCGCTAAAGGAGCAATACCAATTGAATTCAACTTGGTTGAATCCATATATAGATTATAAAGAGTGCATAGTTTATCGCCGACGCTACCCTTTTCAAACTTCTTTGTGGCAAGATCTTCAATAAGATCCTTCATCTGCTGCTTGTTCAATTCTCCAACCTGCTCAAATGATCCATATCTTGCATATTCGCCAGTCAAAGGATTCTTTTTCATCCATCCGCCACACGCATACTGATAAAAATCATTCTTCGGATCGACGGAGGTGTCCAAATTCGATTTGTCGATTCCGGAACAAATAGTAGACTGTTGTTTATCTCCACCGCACGAGGTCATCGAAATGATAGTTGCAGGCAGTAACGTCAACATTATTTTTTTCATCTTTATAAATCCTATATCATTAATCCTTTCAAGAGCGTTTTTCCAACTCTCTCAAATTCTGCATTTTTTTCTCTTTCAAATATTCAGTGATTGTACTTAGGTGTTCACGCACCTTTCCTCCACCAAACTCATAAACTTTTGAAACCAAGCCATCAAGGAAATCACGGTCGTGCGACACAAGAATAATAGTTCCTTCAAAATTCTGCAAAGCTGACTTCAAAATATCCTTAGTACGAAGATCCAAATGGTTGGTTGGCTCATCCAAAATCAAAAGATTGACAGGTTCAAGCAGCAGTTTTAGCAATGCAAGACGTGTTCTCTCTCCACCAGACAACACCTTTACCTTCTTCAACGAATCTTCGCCACCAAACATAAATGCACCAAGCAGATCCTTGATTTTTGTGCGAATATCTCCTTGGGCGACATTATCAATTGTCTCAAACACCGTCAATTCGCCGTCAAGCAACGACGCCTGATTCTGAGCGAAGTAACCGATCTGAACATTATGTCCTATCTGACAATTTCCTTCAAATGGTATCTCATTCTTGATGCATTTGACAAGAGTCGACTTTCCTTCTCCATTTCTTCCCACAAAGGCTACCTTGTCACCTCTTTCAATTGTCATATTTACTCCAGAAATAATGATTTTGTCGTCATAGGCTTTCTGTAGATTCTCAACAATAACAGGATAATTTCCAGAACGTGGTGCCGGTTGAAAACGAATCTTCAACGCAGATGTATCCACCTCATCTGGTTCAATAATTTCAAGTTTTTCCAACATTTTGACGCGAGACTGTACCTGAAGAGTCTTAGAATAAGTTCCCTTGAACCTTTCAATGAAATCCTTAGTCTCAGCAATCATTTTCTGCTGCTCTTCATACGCTTTCTGCTGTTGCTCACGTCTCTCCTTACGCAATTCAAGATAATGAGAATAATTGACTTTATAGTCGTATATTCTTCCCATTGTCACTTCAATTGTACGCGTAGTGATATTATCGACAAAGGCACGGTCGTGAGAAATCACGATCACTGCCTTTGCACTATTCACAATAAAATCTTCAAGCCATTGTATTGACTCGATATCAAGATGGTTTGTTGGCTCGTCAAGAAGCAAAACATCCGGCTTCTTCAACAACAGTTTGGCAAGCTCAATACGCATTCTCCAACCTCCACTGAAATCACTTGTCTGACGATCAAAATCAGAACGAAGGAATCCAAGACCAAGAAGAGTCCTCTCCACGTCTTCTTCGTAATTAGTGTTGTCGATTGCATAAAATTTCTCACTCAATGCGGAAACTTTCTCAATCAATGCCATATACTCGTCACTCTCGTAATCTGTACGTTCACCGAGTTCCTTATTAAGATCCTCGATTTCTTTCTCCATAGCAAAAAGCTGCTCAAAGGCCAAACTCGCCTCCTCACGTACAGTACGACCATCCTCAGTCATCAAATGCTGAGGAAGGTAAGCAATCACAGTATCCTTAGGTGCTGAAACATTTCCTCTTGTTGGCTTCTGCACGCCAGCCAAGATTTTCAACATTGTGCTCTTACCTGCACCGTTTTTTCCCATCAACGCAATTCTATCCTTCTCGTTGACCTGGAAAGAGATGTTTTCAAAAAGTGTTTTGCCGCTAAATTCAACGGCCAATCCATCTACTGATATCATTTATTATTTGTTAATCTTTACACTAGAAAGAATGTTTTTCAATTCTGAATAACGTTTGCTTTTCTGATCATCTGGCATCTCCATAACTACAGAGTAAACTTTCTTAGTGCCATTATCATAAAAAGTATAACGCTCCTTGTAAATCTTACAATCTATTTGGTTGTACTCATTGTCATAATACCAAACCTGCATAGCAGTCAACTTGTTGGCATCACATCCTGCAAAAGAGACTTTCTCATCAGACAATAGCTGATAACCATTGTCGTCACAATACACATCATTCTTAAATGTTTTTGTCAAAGCATCTACGTCTGATGCTTCTACAGTCGCAGGTTCAACTAACGAGTAATACGTGATTCTAACATTTGTTGAAGTTGAATCCCAAGTGAAATAAGTTTGAAACTTATCTGTGTGGTCTCCGACCTTAATAGAAACTTCGTTCCAATCTTTACCAAGGAACGGATTTTTCTCAGGATAAACAACATGAAAGCCATTCTTATCCATTACAGGAAACCTAGGCAAATCACCTGGATTAGATGGATCATCTGGATCATCCGAAGAACAAGAGGTCAAAGCTAAAGAAGACAAGCCTAAAACCAAACACGAAATTTTCGCTAATCTTAAAAAATTAAATTTTTCCATATACCCTATAATTAAATTACATGGCAAATATAATAATTTTTGTCGAATATTTACCAATCAACAGAAAAGCTAAAGAAATAGGCATAAAAAAACCGGATCTTAAAAAGACCCGGTTTTCTATAATATTTTGAGACTAATTAAGCTCTTTCTGCAAGACGCTTCTCTTTCTCAATTCTTCTAGCCTCTTCCTCTTCGTCAGCCTTTGCTGAGTAGAAATTGCAAGCGAATGGAGCTGCAATGAAGATTGAAGAGTATGTACCGACGATTACACCGACCAACATAGCGAAGATGAATCCACGGATTGTATCACCACCGAAGAAGAAGATGATAACCAACACGATCAACGTACTCAATGATGTACTGAATGTACGGCTTAGCGTTGAACTGATAGCTGCGTTGAACACCTCTTCCTTCTGGAAGTTAACACCCTTAGCATTACGGATATACTCACGGATACGGTCGAAGATGACCACCTTATCGTTGATTGAGTAACCGATCACTGTCAAAATAGCGGCAATGAATGACTGGTCTACCTCCAATGAGAATGGAACAACACCAGTCAATGGCAATACACAATACAAGAATAAGATAAACAATGTATCGTGTGCTAGTGCAACCAAAGCACCTCCTGAGTATGCAAGACGGCTAAATCTCAAGAAGATATACAATCCAATACCAAGCATAGCAATCAAGACTGCGATAACGGCAGAAATCTTGATGTCGTCAGCCATTGTTGGACCTACCTTCTGTGAAGACTGGATACCGTAAGTAACCTCAGCCTGAGCGTCAGCAAGAGAAGCAGCGCCATCGTTCATTACATAACGGTTAACAAACATCTCCTCTGTTACGTTCTCATTCAAAAGTGGCTTCAAAGAGTTGTACAATCTTGACTCGATATCTGCATCTACATTATCATCAGTATCCAGGATACGGAAGTTAGTAGAGATACGTACCTGATCAGGAGTACCGATAGTGATAACACTTGCAGTAGCATCACCGAATGCATTCTCTAACATATCTTTAACCTCGCCTGTTGTAACGTCCTTCTCAAACTTCACTGTGTAATTTCTACCTCCAGAGAAGTCGATACCCTGCTGCAAACCGATTGCAAACAAAGAAACAACAGCAGCTACGATAACACCAGCAGCAACCATCAAATATGGCTTAGCCTTTCCAATGAAATCATACTTAACATTCTTGAACCAGTTCTCAGAGAACTTAGTAGAGAATGTAAGCTTCTCAAAGTTGTCGCTCTTAGAATACAAATCAAAGATCAAACGAGTTACGAAGATTGCAGTCAACAATGAGCAAAGAATACCGATGATCAATGTTGTAGCAAATCCCTTGATTGGACCTGTTCCGAAGAATGCCAAGATAATACCTGTCAAGATTGTTGTTACGTTGGCATCGATGATAGCACTCATCGCATTTCCGTAACCATCCTTCATAGCCTGCATCATTCCCTTGCCTGCAGCCAACTCCTCACGGATACGCTCGTAGATCAATACGTTAGCGTCGACCGCCATACCCAAAGTCAATACAATACCTGCGATACCAGGCAATGTCAAAACTGCTTTCAATGAAGCCAAAACTCCAAAGATCAAGAATACGTTGCAAACCAAAGCTACGTCAGCGATAAGTCCTGGAATCAAACCATAGTAAGCAATCATATATAGAAGGACAAGAACGAATGCAACTACGAATGAAACCATACCAGCATTGATTGCCTCCTGACCTAGAGATGGACCAACGACGTCTTCCTGCACAATCTTAGCAGGAGCTGGCATCTTACCACTCTTCAATACGTTGGCCAAGTCTTTTGCCTCATTAACATCAAAATCTCCAGTGATTTCTGAACGACCTCCTGAGATCTCACCGTTTACACGAGGATAAGAATATACATATCCATCAAGAACGATAGCAATACACTTACCGATGTTCTCACGTGTCATCTTAGCCCAAGTCTTAGCACCCTCCTGGTTCATCTCCATGCTAACCGCAGCATAGATAGACTTGTCGTTGAAATCTGCACGTGCATCTGTTACACTTGCACCTGTCAACTGTGCCTTTCTCTCCTTACCCTTCAAAGCCTTAGACTTCAAAGCGATAAGTCCGAAATAACCATTGAACTCCTCCTTAACTGTCCATGCAAAGAACACTGTGCTTGGAATCAAACCTTTAGCACGACCCATGTTCAAATACTCATTTACTCTTGCTGTATCGCTGTAGTGAGCAAAACCAACACGTGGTCCAGGATTAATCTGACCAGTCTGGAAGTTTACACTTGGCTGCAAGTATGAGAACAATGAAGTTCTACCCTCTGCCTTTGCTGTATCTGCTGATGCGTCAAGGTTTGCAAGCAAACTGTCTGACTCAGACGCAGCAGCCTTTGCTGTCTCTGCCTTTGCTGTATCTGCAGTCTTATTCATATCAGCAACCATATCGTTAACAGCAGCGATGTTGCGGTAGATCTCAGAGAACTCAGTTGTTTCCCAGAATGCCAAATCAGCACTTCCCTGAAGCAACTTACGTACACGCTCTGGCTCCTTAACACCTGGCATCTCAATCAAGATACGGCTTGAACCCTCAAGTTTCTGAATATTTGGCTGAACCACACCATAACGGTCAATACGAGAACGAAGCACGTTGAATGAGTTGTCGATAGCACTGTCTACCTCTTCTCTCAACACCTTCACAACCTCGTCGTTTGATGATGTGTAGTTGATTTTATTTTTCAACGTGTAACCACTGAAGATTGAAGCCAACTGGCCTCCTGGGTTAACTTCGTTGAATGCTTCGATAAATAGTGTCAAGAAGTCTTTCTGAGAAGTCTTCTGCTTTGCTTTCGCTGCATCAATTGCCTTAGTGAAAGCCTCTTCTGATGCCTGGTTGCCCGCAAGAGCCTTCAAGATGTCTGGTACGGAAATTTCCATCACCACGTTCATACCACCTCTCAAGTCCAAACCTAAGTTCAACTCTTTCTCACGGCACTCTTTCAACGACCATGCTGACTCGTTGTGGCTAAGCAATGTATCCATGTACTCGTCGTAGCTCTGGGCTTCTCCATTTGCTACAGCTGCCTCAGCCGCACTCTTATAGTGGTTTGAGACAAACGTGAACGATAGAGAATACACGCATGCCAAAAAAAGAGCAACAATCAGAAACCATACAATTCCTTTGTTTTGCATTTTTTTTGTTATTTAATTTTTTATTTATATTCTATTAAAATTCTACTTAACACTATTAATGTGCAAATTTAAGATAAAAAAATTTCATTTGCTTATTTTTCCGCATTTTTTTGACGTTTTTGTATTTCTTTATTTATGGCCAAATAATGAATAAAGGGGATTATATAGCGAGTCCCGTATATAAATCACCTACATAAAACATGTCTTAATAAATTAATAACAAAAATGTCCTATAATATTATAGGACATTGCTTCCGTTAACGTTAACATCATCGTTATCATCAACGTTTTACTTCGTATATATCAATGTAGATAATTTGTTCTCCTCAAAAATATCGTTCGCTATCTCCAACAACTGCGTCGACGTGATCTTTGCGATTTTCTCGGCCACAACTGCATTAGACTCGTCCATGCCAAAGAACAAAAAGCTTTTTGCCATGCTCAACGCTGAGTTCTCTCTATTCTCCTTAGCGATGGCAAGCTGCCCCATCAACTGTTTCTTTGCTCGCTCAAGCTGCGACGATGGCATCTCATTATCTCTAAGGTTCTTCAACTCTTTATATATGACGTTCAGGCATTTTTCTGTATCCTCATGCTCCGTGCCGAAATAGATATTGATCAAACCGTCGTCGGAATATGCTGTATAAGCAGACTCTACAGAATATGCCAATCCTCTCTTCTCTCGTACAGCAAGATTAAGTTTGGAATTCATTCCTGGTCCACCAAGTATATTATTTAGCAAATACAATGGTAGACGTCGATCGTCCGACAATGAATATGCTCTTGCTCCGATCAACGCATGTGTCTGATGCGTGTTGAGATTCTTTCGCACATGGTCTGGCACATACAATGCAGACTTCTGTCTTGTCTTCGTGCTGTATTTTGCTGCGACGTCGCCAAAATATTTCTCGGCGAGCCTCATCACTTTCTTAAATGGAATATTGCCGACGGAGAAAAATAGGATCTTGTCGGTAAAGTAGTTGTTGGCGACGAAGCGTAACGCATTCTCAGTGGTGTATTCCTGAAGTCGATCAGCGTCGCCAAGTATATTTCTTCCAAGCTGTGAGTTTTTGAAGATAATGCTTTCAAACTCATCATATATCAATTCCGACGGGGAGTCGTTATACGAGTTGATCTCTTCTATAATCACGTCGACTTCCTTCTCTATTTCATGAGCAGGAAAGGTAGGATGGAAAACGATATCCGAACATAGGTCGACCGCTTTTTCAAAATCCGCAGTCAACACTGTCGAATAGACGAATGTTTCTTCCTTTGTGGTGTATGCGTTTATCTCCCCTCCCACTCCTTCAAGGCGGTTGAGGATGTGCCATGAATTTCTCTTCACAGTGCCTTTGAATAGCATGTGCTCTATAAAATGGGCCATACCGCTCTCGTCGGCCTCCTCATCACGGGTGCCGGCATTGATCGCAAAACCACAATATGCCACTTGCGACGCCTCTTCTTTGTGCACTATGCGCACTCCATTGGGCAAAGTGGCTGTATGAATATCCGTCTCTATCATTTAATCATTCCTTGCTTTTTCAACTCCCCGACACAAAGTTCGAGTTCATCATACCATTCCTGTCCGAATCTTCTGATCAATGGTTCTTTCAAGAATTTGTAGACGGGAAGGTCGTTGATACTTCCCAATTTTCTTGCGCACTTGCAGACATCCCACTTATGATAGTTGACTGCAATATTGTCACCGACCTTATCAAGTCTTACTGGATATAGATGGCATGATATTGGTTTGTAGAAATCACTTCTACCCTCTCTGTATGCGACTTCCAAAGCACACTTACACATTCCATCTTCATCGATGGTTGTGAAGACGCACTCTTTGCCATTCACGATGGAAGTGACCTTGTCGCCCATGACATCTGTATACCAGACTCCTTGCTCTTTGATAACCGCCTTTGATTCCTCCGAAAGCTGATCCCACACAACGTCGACAAGACGCTCCAAAATCGGAATCTCATCATCTTCCAATGGGGCGCCACTATCTCCTTCGATGCAACAGATACCCTTGCACTTTGCCAAGTCGCAAAGGAAACGACGTTCCAACACATCGAAACTTACTATCGTATCTTGAATCTGCAACATAACTTATAGTTCAACTACTGCCTTACGCAATTTAACCAACTTTGTAAGCAATCCTTCTGCCAAGTCAAGACGAAGCATATTAGCACCGTCGCTCTTCGCTACACTTGGATCCATGTGTGTCTCCATAAACAAACCGTCTGCGCCGACTGCGATTCCCGCACGAGCGATAGTCTCAATCATATCTGGATTTCCACCTGTTACGCCAGAAGTCTGGTTGGGTTGCTGAAGCGAATGTGTGATATCAAGCACAACAGGATAACCAATCTTCTGCATCGTTGGGATTCCACGATAATCAACAATCAAATCCTGATATCCGAATTCTGTACCACGGTCTGTCAAAAGGATCTTGTCGTTGCCACACTCCTTGATTTTGCCTGCAGCAAACTTCATCGACTCTGGCGAGATAAACTGTCCTTTCTTAATATTGACAACCTTACCAGTCTTAGCCGCAGCAACCAAGATATCTGTCTGTCGGCAAAGGAATGCTGGAATCTGAAGCACGTCAACATACTTAGCCGCCATGTCAGCCTCAGAAGCAGAATGGATATCGGTAACGACAGGGATATTATACTTCTCTCCTACTCTCTTCAAAATATCCAAAGCCTTCTCGTCTCCGATTCCAGAGAAACTGTCAAGACGCGAACGGTTAGCCTTTCTGTATGAGCCCTTGAAAATGTATGGGATATGAAGTTTATCACAGATAGCCACCATCTTGTCGGCAATCTCAAAAGCCATCTCCTCACCTTCGATGCAGCAAGGTCCTGCCATCAAGAAGAAATTGTTATCGGCAAGATATTTTAATTTTGGAATGAAAGAGTAATCCATAGTCATATATTTAATATGTAATTTTCAAATTATATTGATGCCCACAAATATAGCAAGAAGCGTAGAAATATCAAAATGTTTGTAGAGGCGATCCCTTGTTGTAGCCCATGACATAATGGGACACCGATCACATGAATCTATTTAATTTCAAATCTACCCGTTTCCCTTATTCTTCTTATACAGCTGCCAACTATTGAACACATTGTGCCAAATGCTGTAGAATCCTCCAGCGACAGATGACAACGGAGAGAAGAATGTATAGCCCACCCAGATTGCAAACACCGTGTTCTTCTGGCCTAATGCCTGGCCTCCACTTATCTCGTCGTCGAATTTTCTTCCGAACAATTTACCTAAGGCAAATTGAGAAATACATGCTATAAGCGACGCTAACGCAATGCCAACTACTGTAGTGAAAGTAAGATCAGTTGCCGACACGATATATCTTACCGTCACTGCGATGGCAAGTGATAAAGCAACCGCCCATATATAGAACGCCAAATCTTTTGTGGAAATCACCAATTTATGAAACTTAGGCACAAAATTTCTAACAAGTACAGCCAAAAAGAATGGACAAATCAGCATTGGAAATACCTTAGCCATAATCTTGAAGAAAGCCATCCAGAATGTGATTCCACCCTCTGGATTCAAAATAGGCACGATAGTCGAAATAGCAACTGTTGTCACAAGGTTTATGAACATAGTGTACGACACCAACGTCGCAGCATTACCTCCAAGTTTCTGAGTGAGGACAGCAGCAGCTGTAGCCGTTGGGCAGATGAAACAGATCATTGCCGACTCCATCGTGACTCTATATTCACTGTCAGGATAAAGATAGACCAACAATCCCACCACTAAGAAAACAATTATCTGAAAAGCGAGTCCATAAAAATGCCATTTCCTCCAACGTAAATCACGGATGTCGATCTTGCAGAATGAGATGAACAGCATGGAAAAAATCAGTACCGGCTGAACCACCGCCACGATTTCTGCGGCATCCGCGCGCATCTCCGTCGACACGGGAAGTAAGAAATGCCAAATCAAATAACATGCAGCACCCAACACCATTGCACAAGGCAAGGTCCAATCTCTCAAAAATTTTAATACTGGATTCATCTCTCTTTTATTAACGACTGCAAAATTAGTAAAAAATCCGCTCCGATATGCTATACAACACCTTTCTTAATTCATAATATATCTCATATTTTGATTTAGACACCAGTAAGTCGACGGCAAAAAAAATAAGCACCGTTTATGAAAACGATGCTTATTTATGTCCAAAAGTGGAGATGGAGGGGGTCGAACCCTCGTCCAAACGAGGAATCAATATGCTTTCTACATGCTTATTCCAGCCTTCATTGTCGGGTGTTGGCAAGACCTGGACCACCAACCAGCACCTTAGTCTGTAAATTTCATGCCGTCATCCAGACTCTAACGACACTATTCCCGATATTCTGCGCCTCGCTAATCCAATCGCCTCAGGACTTGGGCTTGGGGAGACGTCTTGTCGCAGTCATCTTGACCGCGATAAAGCTAACTTACTGTACTTCGGTTAGGCTGCAAGAGCATAGTTATTCTCGCCAGTTAAATTTTTGGTCTCAAGATTATAGTGCTAGCCACCAGCGCACTGCATGCTTACATACCGCTTCTGCCCGCTGTCAAAACCGGTCATCCCCATATTTGAGGTGCGATCCCGTAAGATCACACTGCAAAATTAAATGTTTTATTTATTCTGTGCAATATTTTTCACAATTAGTCGTGAAAATACCGTGAACTCCAAATCAATCATCTCTAAGTTTATCAATCTCCGTCTTATAACAAAACAGATCAAAATCAGAAAAGCCCATCTCTTTTAGTCTTGCGACGCTACTATTCTGATCCTCCTTAGTGTTATATTCTGGTATCGACGGTACACGAACTTTGACTTTCTCCGGCATTCCACGCAATAGTTCAAGGTTTTCCAACACACGTTCATTCGTCTTGCCTGTGTATGCTTTGTAAATCTCTGGATTCATGTCTTTGATGTCAACAATCCAAAAATCTATAACAGCAAGAAGTGCTTCGATATTCTTCTTTGGCACATTCAACGCGGTCTCTATAGTCAGTTTCCAATCCGGTCCACAAAGTTCACGAAACTCCCGTATGAACTCATATCTTAGACTTGGCTCACCTCCACCAAAACAGACGCCTCCACCAGTCGCAAGAAAATATAGTTCATCCACCCTTACTTTCTCATATAATTCAGCAGTAGAATAATCTCTTGCCGTATCAGCATCACGCAAAGATTGCGGATTAAGGCAATACTTGCAATTCAACGTGCAAGTGTGGAATGCGGCAAGCGTTGTCACACCTTCTCCGTCTACAACAAGTCTATGACGGGCAACACCTATGAACGGAGCTTCCTGCATATCCGCAACTCTTTATTTTAGTTTTTGAGCCACTCTGAAATCTTCACTGCCACGTTATCACCATCTACAGCAGAGCTTGTGATTCCACCTGCATAACCTGCGCCCTCTCCTGCTGGATAAAGCCCCTTGATTTGGATATGCTGCATTGTCTCCTGATCTCTTGGAATACGCACTGGCGACGACGTGCGACTCTCCACTCCGATAATCACAGCGTCGTTAGTCAGGAATCCCTTGCGTTTCTTGTCAAACTCCTTGAAGCCCTCACGCAATCTCTTCGATATGAAATCAGGCATCCAAAAATGGATTGGCGACGACGTTACGCCTGGCAAATATGAAACCTCCGGAAGTTCAAAACTTAATCGTCCGTTGACGAAATCGTATAGTTTCTGGCATGGTGCTTTATTTCCACCTCCTGAGTTGGCAAACGCAATCTGCTCGTATCGTTTCTGGAACTCCAATCCAGCAAGCACACCATACTGCTCATAGTCGGGCATCAACTCTGGCAAGTCCTCCACTCGGATTTCCACCACAACAGCTGAATTAGCATATGGAGAGTTTCGTCCGGACGATGACATTCCATTGACTACAGTCTCGCCTTTATATGTCGACGCTGGGACGACGAATCCACCCGGACACATACAGAATGTGTAGACTCCTCTACCGTCGACCTGAGTCACGAAGGAATATTCTGCGGCAGGAAGATATGGTCCACGTTCAGCGGCATGATACTGTATCTTATCAATCAAAGCCTGTTTATGCTCCACTCTGACTCCCATCGCAAAACCTTTGGCTTCAAGAGCGACACCCTCGTCGTAGAGCATCTGATAGATATCTCTTGCAGAATGGCCTGTGGCAAGCACCACTGCCCTACTCTTATATTCAGTACCGTCGGAAGCAACAACTCCCTTGATTGTATCGTTATCGATAATCAGATGAGACACTTTTGTCTCAAAATGGATTTCACCTCCACAATCAAGAATCGTCTTACGCATCTTCTTGATCACCTCTGGAAGGCGGTCAGTTCCGATGTGCGGATGAGCCTCGTAAAGGATAGAATCCTGAGCTCCATGGTAGTGGAACACCTGAAGAATACGCTCGCTATCACCCTTCTTCTTGCTTCGAGTGAATAGTTTGCCATCAGAGAATGTACCTGCGCCACCCTCTCCAAAACAGTAGTTAGATTCCTCATTCAATCCATTATTACGGCATAGCTGAGCGACGTCGACCTTTCTATCCGACACTGCTTTTCCACGCTCCAATACGACTGGACAATAACCAAGTTCTATCAATCGCAATGCAGCAAACAGACCTGCTGGACCAGCACCTACGATGACGATTCTCTCTCCATTCTTCACGTCGCCATACTTAAAAGGATATTCAATCGGTTTAGCGACAGTCTTATCTGTGAAAGCCTGTACTGTAAGGTTGACTTTTACCTGCACCTTGGAACGAGCGTCGATACTCTTACGGATGACACGCACCTGACGCACACGGTCGGGACGCACACCAAGCTTCTTAGCCACCTCCGCACGTAACAAATCCTCCTTAGCTG